>NZ_CEVYEL010000015.1:0-55657 GCF_982403165.1 Longicatena sp. | reverse complement strand
GGGTTCGTCGATAACTACGCCCCGAGGGATTTTCACCCTAGATATGTGGCATGCCTGCCACACAACAAAAAAGATGGTCTATCCCATCTTCATCACTTTGTTATTCTAGTTTATCATTCTGTTTTGCATAAGCTTTGTTAACATGTAGCCTCCTGTAAGGCTTCTTGCATTTCTTCTTGCAATATCGTACAAAGTCCTTCTGCTTTTTCCTTGCGATATTCTTCATAGCTTCTTGCTTTTAAAAACTTAACCTGAAATGTTGCCCCATGTAATAAGACATGCTTAAAGTCATAAGAGTTTACCAATACCATAGGAATAATGGTGGCTTTTGCCATGAAGGCTGGTTGTAAAGAACCGGCTTGTAGCTCTAGCAGTTTGCCATCTCTTGCACGCGTGCCTTCCGGAAAGATCAGCAGATTACGACCGCTTTTTAATTGTCTGGCACTTTCTCTTAACATGTGGATAGCACTGGCACGATCTTCACGATCAAAATAGATTAATTCCAATGTCTTTGCCCAATTTGCCACATAAGGGAGCTTTTCATTTTCTTTTTTTGATATGAATGTAAAAGGTGTTGTAATGATTGACATCTGTAACAGCATGTCGAATGCACTTTGATGATTTGATACAAACAGCAAGGGTCCTTCTTGAGGTATGGCCCCCTGTGCATCAATACAAACACGGCAATGGAATGCTTTGATGATCCGTTTTGACCACTTTTTCATATGGGCATAGCGTTCTTCAAAGGGCTTCTTACGCACCAGAAAGGCATCTAACCAAGATGCAGGTACCAGATATAGCATACGTAAACAACCTAATATAAACATCAATCATCAATCTCCTTAGACTCCACGATGGCATAGGCAATCGCATACGCCTTTTCATGGGCGATGGAAACTTGTATAGCATATTCTTCCATCGTACAATAAGGCGCACCATCGTCATCACTTAAAATTTCAATATCACAAAGTGTGCAGGCATGTATTGCGTGAATTGCTTTATAGATAGCTTCTTTAGCGGCAAAGCGCCCGGCAACCCACTCTGCCTTACGTAAGAAAGGCATATCTTCACAGCATGCCTGTTCTTTGGGTGTTAAAATACGTTTTACATGATCCTTTTGTAAAGCCACTTCAATACGTTTGATTTCTACTATGTCACAACCAATCCCTAAGATCATAAGTTACGCTCCTTATAGATATTTGACAAGGAGATTTCTTCACTGCACAAAATACGTGTAGTCTGTGCAGTGCAGATGCGTAAACCGCCCTCACTTGTTACTTCCTTTACCTCCCATAATACATCATCCAACCATATTTTTCTACCTTTTAATACATGATAGTTCTGGTAGGTTTGCAAAAGGGTTTCTAAAGGAAGCTGTCTGCATCTTTCACACTGGGTTAAAACAGCCTGCAGCAGTTCTTCTTTATCTACAGCAACATAGCCTGCTTTATCTGCCAGCTCGCCTTTTTTTTGTGTAACATTGATACCAATGCCAACGATCATGGCGGCTTTTTGACTGCCTTCATACACTGTTTCAATTAAGATACCACAAACTTTTTTACCATTTAGTAAGATATCGTTAGGCCATTTGATCATTGCTTGCATGCCAAAGCTTTCCAACGCCTTGACAAGTGCTAAAGGAAAAATGATAGGGTAAGGAAAAGCTTGTTTATAAAGAATAGAAAAGGTCAGATCTTCATTGCTTTCCCATGTTCGCTCAAAACGTCCTCTTCCTTTTGTCTGCTGTTTGGCAAGGATGACACTGCCATCCATTTGCGATGCATAGTTGCGTTTCAGCCAATCATTCGTACTGTCCAGCTTATCAAAACGCTGTAACTGATAATCATGCTTCATCGAGGGCAAACATCAGTTCTCCACTGACTGCAACTTCATCATCAACGGTTGCCACAGCATTCACAAAGACGATTCCCATGCGCTCTTTCGTGACTTCACAAGTCAAGGTCAGCTTGTCCCCGGGAATAACCTGACGTTTAAAGCGTGCTTTGTTGATACCGGCAAATAAACCAATTTTTCCTTTATTCTCTTCCTTGCTTAACAACATCACCGCCACGGTTTGTGCTAAAGCCTCCAGCATCAGTACCCCGGGCATAATGTGCTTCTGGGGAAAGTGTCCTAGAAATTGCATCTCATTTGCGCTGATGCATTTACTTCCTACAACTTTATTTCCCTCAATGCTCTCAATGCGATCCACCAGTAGAAAAGGATAACGGTGGGGAATGATCTTTTGGATATCGTTGCTATTGTATAACATATTTATTCCTCCCACTTTCGAATGATAATGCTGGCATTATGACCGCCAAATCCTAAGGAATTAGACATTGCCACATGCACAGGTGTATGCAGGCCTTCATTGACCACCAGATTCAAGTCACAAGCTTCATCCTTATGCTGGTAATTAATCGTTGCCGGCACAAAGTCGTTTTGTACTGCCAATGTGGAAATAATAGCTTCTAAAGCACCGCTGGCACCTAATAAATGACCGCTCATTGATTTGGTGCTGGATACATATGGCTTCATAGCATCCTTACCAAAAGCTTTCTTTACTGCCAGTGTTTCACTGGAATCATTCAGCGGTGTACTAGTACCATGGGCATTGATATAATCAACATCTTGCATTTGCAAAGCGGCATCTTTTACTGCCATCTGCATAGCTTTTGCGGCACTGCTGCCATCGGCCAATGGAGCCGTGATATGATTGGCATCACAAGTACTTCCATATCCTACGATTTCACCATAGATGTTTGCTTTACGGGCAAGGGCGTGTTCCAATTCTTCTAAAATCAGCACACCGGCACCTTCTCCCATTACAAAGCCTTTACGCTGCGCATCAAATGGAATGCTGGCACGCATTGGATCTTCCCCCTCGTGTAAGGCACGCATAGAGGCAAAGCCTGCCATGGCAACCGGTGTAATACTCGCTTCACTTCCTCCGGCTGCGATGATATCTTCATAGCCATCACGAATACGATGGAAGGCTTCTCCGATAGCATTGGTACTCGCTGCACAAGCTGTTACCACACTGGAAACATTCCCTTTCGCTCCCAGATCAATTGCTACACTTCCCGGTGCCAGATTAATCAATGCCATTGGGATAAAATAAGGAGAAACGCGACTAGGTCCGCGATCTTTCAAAGTTGTGCTTGCACCTTCAATCGTTGCAATACCACCAATACCACTTCCTAGGATTACCCCAAAGGCATCGGCCTTGATCGTATCTTCAGACAAACCGCTGTCAGCATATGCCTGTTTCGCGGCGATACGCGCAAACTGGGTAAAACGATCATTAAACTTCAATTCACGTTTTGTGAAATATTGTTCCATATCTAAATCTTTGACTTCACCTGCAAGTTTCGCACGAAACTCACTTGTATCAAAATGGGTAACCTTTCCAATGCCACAACGGCCTTCCTGCAAAGCATCCCATACTTCTTCTACGTTATTTCCAATTGGGCTTACAACACCCATTCCGGTTATGACAACTCTTCTTTTCATTTACATCACCATCCCGCCATCAACTGCGATGACTTGTCCTGTTATATAATCACTATCTTCACTGCATAAAAACTTCACGACGTTGGCAACATCCTGCACACTGCCGAATTTTTTCATCGGTATATTGTTTTTGGCATTCGCCTGTACGTCTTCACTTAATGTATCGGTCATCGCTGTCTGGATAAACCCAGGGGCTACAGCATTGACATTGATGCCTCTAGGTGCCAGCTCTTTTGCTACCGCTTTGGTCATCGCAATAACACCGCCTTTACTAGCCGCATAATTGACCTGACCGATATTGCCGCATAAACCGACAACACTTGCCATATTGACGATCTTGCCATGACGCTGTTTCATCATGATCCTTGCCACATGGCGGATACAGTTATACGTTCCTTTTAGATTAATGCGAATGACATCATCAAATTCTTCTTCACGCATTCTTAATAATAAATTATCTTTCGTGATGCCGGCATTATTCACAACGACATCCAGATGTCCATATTCTTTCACGATGGTATCCATCATTTCCTTAACATCCTGTTCATTGGCAACATCACATTGCATCATCTTATGTTTGCCGCTTGGATCAAGCTTGGCTAAGACTGCTTTTGCGCCTGCTTCACTGTTGGCATAATTGATGATGACATCGTATTCCTTTGATAAGGTGATAGCGATAGCTTCTCCGATACCGCGGGAAGCACCGCTGATAAATGCTGTTTTTCTTTCCATATGACTATCCTTTCAATGCATTAAGGCATTCCTTCAAGCTTGCCTCATCTTCGACATGCAAGATTTTTACGTCATGCCCTTTGCAACATTTTTTCACAAAACCACTGACAGCTTTTCCCGGACCAACTTCAATAAAGGTATCTACACCATCTTCCAGCATATGTTCAATCGTCTGCGTAAAATAGACAGAATGTGCAATTTGTTTACTTAAGATTGTGTTCAGATCGGTCTTCTCTGGTTTTCCCGATATATTGTGATACACTGGAATGGATGGCTGTTTAATATTGTATTGTGCTAAGACCTTACGCAACTCTTTAGCCGCATCTAGTAATAAGGAAGAATGAAACGCCCCGCTGACCTGTAAAGGAATCACGCGTCTTGCTCCCAATTCTAAGCATCGCTTACTTGCTGCTTCAACGGCAGCTTTATGCCCGGTGATTACGATTTGTCCCGGACAATTATAATTGGCAATTTCACATACGCCCAACGCCTTAACTTCTTCACAAGCCTGTAAGATTTTCGCTTCTTCTAACATCAGAATAGCCGCCATACTGCTGATTCCTGAAGGCAGTGCATTGGCCATGATCTTGCCTCGCTGAGCAACGATCTTCGTACCATCTTCAATTGAGAAAGCATTCGCATAACATAAGGCACTGTATTCTCCCAATGATAAGCCAGCGCACACATCTGCTTCAACGCCAAAAGAACGTAGCAGCGTTGCACAAGCCATGCTGTGTAAGAAGATTGCAGGCTGAGCATATTGTGTATCATCCAAAGTTTCCTTTGGACCTTCAAAACAAAGTTGTTTCACATCGAAATCTAAAGTACTGCTGTCAAAGATGGCTCTGACGATAGCGTAGTTGTCATATAAATCTTTTCCCATGCCGGGATGCTGAGCACCCTGACCAGAGAATAAAAAGGCTGTTTTCATGAATGTCCTCCTTACGTATATGATGGCATGCATCTGCTTAGAATGCAGATGATACGCTCATAACTCATTCGTATATAAATGAACCTAAATAAAAGCTGCTTTTAGTTCATCCATCAATTGTTTTACTGTGACGATTTCCGTAATACGCCACGCATTGGCTCCTGCAAATACTAAGCCCTGTTCTACCTCACCATGTACGGCATGAATCAATGCCTCACTGATACAATATGGCGTTGTTGCCGGTTTACATGGCAACATACAGCCAATACAATGGGATGGCGCTATACGCTTTTCTTTTACCTGACGCATAAAATCCGTCATCACCGCTCTTCCCGGTAATCCAGCAGGACTTTTCACCAGTTCGATATCTTCCTTTTGGGCTTGCACAATCACTTCTTTAAAAGCAGGCGATGCATCACATTCCTGTGTGGCGATAAAACGCGTGCCCATTTGTACACCGGCAGCTCCTAAATCACAAAAGTGGCGGATATCTTGCGCATCATAAATGCCCCCTGCTACAAAAATCGGTACCTGTCGCTGATAGCGTTCTTCAAATTCAGGAAGAAGGGCTTTTACATCGGCTAAGATTTTTTCTAAAGGCTCTGCCTTATTTGTGATAAGATCTTCTTTCTTAAAGCCCAAATGACCTCCTGCTAAAGAACCTTCAATGACGATAAAATCAGGCAGGCGATGATGATGGCGATCCCAGGTCTTCAAAATCAGCTTTGCCGCTCTGCCACTGGATACGATTGGTGCTAGTAAAATATCCGCATCCTTAACAATGGCTGGCAAATGCATTGGCAGTCCTGCTCCGGAAATAATGGCATCCGCTTGAGCATCAACGGCAGCTTTCACATAAAACTCATAATCTTTACTTGCCACCATGATATTTACACCACATAAGCCCTTTCCCTGTGCCCATTCTTTTGCCTTTGCAATTTCTTCATGCATGGCTTGAATATTACAGATCATGCTGTTTTCCCAGAAATCCGGTTTACGATATCCCGGGTGTGCTGCACTGATAACCCCCATGCCGTCTTCCTTCATCACAGCACCGGCTAAGGAAGATAGTGAAATACCAACTCCCATACCACCTTGTATCACAGGTACTTCTAAGCTTTTTCCATTATGGAAAAGAATCCTATTCTGCATAAATTAATCCCTTTACTTTTTCGTTTAATGTAATGATTTCTTCCTGACTTTCCTGGATCAAGGAAGCGAAAATGTCTTTGAGTGGACGAATTTCCTTACACATACCGGCAACCTGTCCCATCATGACAGAACCATGCTTCACATCACCATCAAATACGGCTTTTCGCAAACCGCCTAAGGTCAGTTTTTCCAATTCTTCCTTTGGCGCATTTTCATGTTCCAGCTTCAGATATTGGATCGCCATCTGGTTTTTCAAGATACGTACCGGTGCCCCCGCATTACGCCCGGTCACGACACTATCCAGATCCTTTGCCCGCAGCACCGCTTTTTTATAATTTTCATGAATTGGACATTCTTCACTCACCAATAAACAGGTACCTACCTGTACGCCGACTGCCCCTAAGCTTAGCGCTGCATTCAATTGTTTCCCACTGGCAATACCACCAGCTGCAATTACTGGAATAGATACAGCATTTACGACCTGTGGTACTAATGACATTGTCGTGGTTTCACCAACATGACCACCACTTTCGCCACCTTCTGCGATCAGTCCATCAACACCGCTTTTTGCTAAACGGCGTGCTAAAGCCACACTGGCAACAACAGGAAAGACTTTACAGCCACTTGCTTTTAATCCTTCGATATAAGGTCCGGGATTTCCCGCACCGGTTGTCACAACAGCAACCTTTTCTTCAATGATCACCTGCATGATTGCCTCCGTATGCGGATTCATCAGCATTACATTGACCCCAAAGGGTTGCTTTGTCAATTGTTTGCATTTCTTGATAGCAGCTCTTGTCTGCACCTCATCCATCGCACCGGTGGCAATGATGCCTAAACCACCGCAATTGGATACCGCAGCCGCAAATTCTGCTGTCGCGATATTGGCCATCGCTCCTTGAAAGATCGGATAGCGAATACCTAAGAGTTCATTGATTAACATGATTGTTCTCCTTTTGTTCCTGATACATCGTATCATTGCGAACCTTTTCTATAACTCAATATAAGCTCCGGCCCAAGTAAAACCTGCACCAAAGCCACTTAATACTAATTTCATCCCTTCATTTAACAGACCTTTTTCCTTCATTTCCCCAAGGGCTAAAGGAATGCTGGCTGCAGATGTATTCCCATACTCCGCAATATTCATATAAACATGAGCCATATCAATATGACAGCGACGACACACATTCGCAATAATACGCGAATTGGCCTGATGAGGAATGATCCAATCGATTTCCTCCATCTTAACACCAGCCTGTTGCAATACAGCTTCCATGCTTTCTTGCATGGCCTTTACGGCAAAGCGAAAGGTTTCACTGCCATTCATGCGGACAAGGGATGGTGTATATATCTGTTTTTCAAATAATTTACGAGGAAGTGGAGCATCACTGTGAATAATGCCTTGCTCATCCCCCATGCTGCGCGCATAGTGAAACATTCGACAAGCGGTATCTTCCTGCTTTAAGACCATGGCTCCTGCCCCATCCGCAAAGATAATACAAGTAGCGCGATCTTCCCAATCCAATTGTTTACTGATAACCTCTGCACCAATGATCAAAGCACATTTTGCCTGATTCATCGCTAATAAGCTGTGTGCCGTCTGTAAGGCATAGAGAAAGCCAGAACATGCTGCATTAATATCAAACGCCATGACCGCCTGCTCCTTCATCCCAAGTTTGGATTGAATCAGACAAGCAGTGCTTGGTGTCGTTTTATCCGGCGTAAAGGTCGCCGTAATAATCAGATCAATCTCTTTCGGATCTATTTGCGCATCCTGCAAGGCCATTTTCGCGGCTCTCACACCTAAATCACTCGTATTTTCATCCTCTGAAATATAGCGGCTTTCAATACCTGTACGTGTCTGTATCCATTCATGATTTGTATCAACATAAGTTGATAGCTCATCATTGGTTACCTTCCGTTTGGCTTTGGCATAGCCAAGCCCTTTTACTTTACATCCCTTCATAGGATTGTCCCATCCTTCTGAATTTCTCATATCGTTCACTTAACAGTGTTTTTTCTTTCTTTTTCATTAAACGCTCCAACTGTTTCAGCAATTCTTCATCCAATTGGGCAATAACATAATCTAAATCATGATGAGCACCGCCCAAAGGTTCTTTGATGATCGTATCGATTACACCCTTACGTTTTAAATCCTGTGCTCGTAATTCCATAACTTTGGCTGCTTCTGCTGCCCGCTTTTCATCTTTCCACAAAATGCTGGCAAACCCTTCCGGAGATAGTACCGAATAAATCGCGTGTTCCAACATCATGATCTGATCCGCAACACTGAAAGCCAAAGCACCACCACTGCCTCCTTCACTTAAGACAACGGCAATAACGGGAGTTTTCAGATCGGCAAATACTTGCAGACATTGCGCAATAGCTTCTGCCTGTCCGCGTTCTTCCGCTCCTTTTCCCGGATAAGCACCACTGGTATCCACCAGCGTAATGATCGGGCGATGAAATTTTTCGGCCTGTTTTGCCAGACGCAAGGCCTTACGATACCCTTCCGGCTGCAGCATTCCAAAATTACGCTTCATATTTTCTTCCAGCGTTTTTCCCTTGCTTTGTGCCAAGACCGTTACCGGAATCCCATGAAAACTTGCCAAGCCCCCTTGACAGGCACCATCATCTCCATAGAAACGATCGCCATGCAATTCCATAAAATCATCAAACAGCCTGGCGATATAATCACTCGCTTTGGGCCGTTTGGGATGTCTAGCCAGATATACACTATCCCAGGCATCCATATGTGTATACGCCGTTTGGCGTATTTCTTCTATTTGTTTTACAATCGCCTCTTTTTGCAAGATATCCTCGCTTTCTAAGGATGCTAAAGAGGCTTCTAAAGAGGCAATCTTTGCCTCACTTTCTCTTAATCCCATGAAACTCTCCTTTCATGAAGACGCAGCAGTTGGATCAACACATTGCGTGAATCTTTGCGTTCCACGATACGGTCAATAAAACCTTTTTCCAACACAAATTCAGCCGTTTGGAAATCAGCTGGCAGCTCTTCATTAACAGTCGAGGCAATGACCCGCTTTCCAGCAAATCCAATCAGACATTTCGGTTCTGCCAAAATAATATCTCCCAGCATCGCAAAGCTGGCAGATACACCTCCGGTGGTAGGATGCGTCAGATAGCTGATGTACAATAACCCTGCCTCATGATGTTTAGCAAGCGCTGCACTTGTCTTTGCCATTTGCACAAGAGATAAAATACCTTCTTGCATACGCGCTCCTCCACTTGTACAAAAAATGATAAGTGGCAGTTTTTTCTTCGTCGCATATTCGATACACCGGGTAATCTTTTCTCCGACGATCTGCCCCATGCTGCCCATAAAGAAATTGCTGTCCATAATAGCTAGTGCGCATTTGATACCACCTAATTTTGCCGTACCGGTAACCACTGCTTCATATAAACCAGTCTTTTTTTGTAAACGCTCCAACTTTTCCTCATACCCAGGGAATGTTCTTCCCTCAAGTAACGTCATACGTTTATCCATTTCCACAAAGCTACCCTCATCGACGATCTGCCGTATGCGTTCATGCGCAGTTAGTTTTAAATGTGCTCCACAATGCGGACAAACATATAAATTATGCATTAGATCCTCAAATGGAATGCTTTCTTTGCATTCGCTGCAACTGCGAAAAAGATTCTCAGGAACATCAATCGGCTGTTTCTGATCACTGCTGCGACGGCTTTTGAATAAATCCAAGCGCATCTTGCGTGTTTTAAATAATTGTTCCATCCTCTTTCAGCTCCTTTATGAATGTTTCCATAAAACCGGTATCATACTTGCCGCTGACAAATGTCGGATGATGCAGCAACAGATACTGAAATTCAATATTGGTTTCGACTCCTTCAATGATCAATTCTTCCAAGGCAATGCGCATACGTTTGATACATTCTAAACGAGTTGGCGCAAAGGTAATGATCTTGGCAATCATGGAATCATAAAACGGAGGAATTTGATAACCGTTGTAGACGGCACTTTCCACACGTACATTGCGTCCTTGGGGAAAGTTGATAAATTTGATAGTTCCAGGACTAGGCGCAAAATTCATTTTAATATTTTCCGCATTGATGCGGCATTCGATGGCATGTCCAAGACAAGGAATATCCTCTTGTTTGATATGCAGTTTTTGATGCTCGGCAATGCGAATTTGCATTTTGATAAGATCAATTCCCGTGATTTCCTCGGAGATGGTATGTTCCACCTGAATACGGGTATTCATTTCCATAAAATAATACTGCCCACGTGCATCTAATAAAAACTCTATCGTTCCTACACTATCATAGCCAACTGCTTTGCAGGCATTGACAGCGTCCTGTAATAAATGATTTCGTGTGTTCGCATCCAGTGTATGACATTGTGCTTCTTCCAATAGCTTTTGATTGCGCCGCTGGCAAGAACAGTCACGTTCATACAAATGCAAAACATTGCCAAAATGATCACCCATCAGCTGTACTTCAACATGTTTGGGCTCAACGATGAATTTTTCCATATACACCGCATCATCCCCAAAGCAGACCTTTGCCTCAGCTCTTGCCGTTTCATAGGCATCCATGACCTCTTCTGCACAATCGGCTCTGCGCATACCACGACCACCGCCACCATTCGCTGCCTTGATCAATACCGGATAACCGATGGATTCTGCCATAGCTAACGCATCTTCCCTGGTTTTCAAGATATCCTTACTGCCGGGAATCACTGGTACACCGGCCTTTATCATTACTTGACGGGCATGATTTTTATCTCCCATCTTATCAATGATATCCGGACTAGGACCGATAAAGATTAGACCACATTGCTGAACCAAACGGGCAAACTTGGCATTTTCACTCAAAAAACCAAAGCCGGGATGAATGGCATCACAGCCCGTCATGCATGCTGCACTTAAGATATTTTTCATATTTAAATAGCTGTCAGCGCTTTTTGCTTTCCCGATACAGACAGCATAATCTGCCAGCTGCACATGCAATGCTTCTTTATCCGCTGTTGAATACACCGCAACCGTTTCAATGTTCATCTCTTTACATGTACGAATAATGCGAACAGCAATTTCGCCACGGTTGGCAATTAATATTCTGCGAATCATGCGGCCTCTCCAATACGAATCAGCTCTTGATCAAATTCCACCATAGACTCATTCGTAACTAAGATTTCCGCAATGACACCATCGATTGGCGAATGAATTTCATTCATTACTTTCATCGCCTCAATAATACAAAGAACATCGCCTTTTTTCACCTTCTGACCGATTTCCACAAATGGCGTACTGCCAGCTGCGCGACTGCTGTAAAATGTTCCAACAATCGGTGCTTTCACCCAATAACCTGCCTTTTTTTCTTCTTGTACAGCTGTTTGCACAGGTGCTTCCTTAGGCTGTGGAGCTAAGGGAAGCGTCGTAGTTGGCGCATAGGTTACTTCTTTTCCTGTCGGCTTTTCCATTTTTATTTTCATATCATCTGCTTCAAGTTCCATTTTTGCTAATTGGGAATCTTCAAAGATCTTGATGATTTCTTTTATCGTTTCTGTGTTCATGCTTTACCTCCCATGAATAGATTTTAAAAAAGCCAAGTCATCTTGGCTTTGCGTTTTATTGCTTGCTTTCCAGTAATTTAACGATATCAGCAACACTTACCAATTTCGCAAGCTCTTCATCCTCAATGCGGACATCAAATTCTGTTTCCAGCTCTAAGGAAAGCTCTACTGCTGCTAAAGAATCAATACCTAAATCATCTTTCAGGTTTGCTTCCATAGTAATCATATCTTCATCGACGTTAATTGCTTCTACTAATACTTCTTTTACTTTTTCAAACATATTTTGTTCCTCCTGGTTACTCTGTAACTGCTAAAAGATTAACACTCCTAGTTTTAATTGTCAATAGTTTTAGTATTAAAAACTAGATAACATTTCAACTAGGAGATTAATAGTGTTTTTGTTGTCGAGGTGAATTCCAATATTTTGAAATTCAAACGTATTTTAATACTTTGATATTCAAAAGTAAATAGTTTGATGGTCAAATTTTAATTTTCACATAGTTTCACATAATTTGTAATGCTATCTTTTTCTCTCATTTCCCTTGAAAATAGGCTGTTTTTAACACCTAGGTTCGCAGAAATCGTCTTCCTTTTTCCTCATGTAGCCTAATGGCACCACCAGTAAGCGTACGATGATTCATAATATTTCATATCATTTTTCAACGAACCATCTTCAAGTTTTCTTTTTCTTTTACACTTTCATTTTCCCTTTCCCAAATAAAAAATATGTAATATCTTCTCTCTTTCATATAGTTTATGAAATTATCAATAAAGTAAAAAAAAGTTTGACAATCAAAATAAGTCGCAGTATACTCTCTTTCGTGAACAGGAGGATTTACAAATGAAAACAAAACAATTAACACTATGTGCCTTTTTTACGATCTTATATATACTGGGTTCTCGTATTACAATTCCCACTGGAATCATACCGTTGACCCTTCAAACGATGATGGTGATTATCGCCGGTATTCTCTTACGTCCAAAAGAAATTTTAGCCTCTTATGGTGTTTACTTTCTGATGGGATTTGTTGGATTACCTGTTTTTGCCAGCGGTGGTGGTCTCAGTTATGTCTTACAGCCATCTTTTGGTTTCCTATTATCTTTCCCTTTTGCGGCTTGTCTGATTTCAGCTCTTCGTCATAAATATGAGCTTACACATTTTTATCAGCTATATCCACTTTGCTTATGTGCGTTATGCTTTATTTATCTGATAGGTTGTGGCTATATGTATCTGATTTTTAACTATTATATGGGAAGTGCTAAAGATATTTCCAGTATCATTGCCATTGGAGCTGCACCTTTTGTTATCAGTGATTCCATTAGCATGGCCGTTGGTTGTTTCTGTGCCATTCGCTTATCCATGGTATCTTCCATTAAACGTATTCTAATCTGTGAATAAGACTGTTTTTGAATGATCAAAACCTTTCTAATAGAACAAAATATCTTATTTTAGAAAATTATCATTCGAATAATTCCTTCCTTCATAGTACAATATAGAGTATTGGAGGACGTATATGGAAGATATTATCGTTGTATTTGCAGATATTGATACACCGCAAGAAGAAAATGAGGAATTCATCGAGCTTATCAAAGCTTGTGATATGAACATCGTAACATGTTTTAAACAGCCGCTAAAGGCTATCAACTTTCGTACCTTTATCGGTAAAGGAAAATGTTTAGAAATTCAAACGTATCTGACCTCAACAAAAGTAGATACTATCATCTTTAATCAGGAGCTATCTCCTTTACAGATACGAAATCTTGAGGAAATATTTCAGATTCCGGTACTGGATCGTACCGATTTGATTCTTGCTATCTTTGAAAAACGTGCAGTGACTCCGGTTGCTCGTTTGCAGATAGAAAGTGCCCAATTAAAAAAACTCTTACCACGTTTGATTGGGGCAAATACCCAATTAGGCAGACAAAGTGCCAGTGGTAAGAATAAAGGTGCCGGAGAGAAGCAATTGGAGCTCGATCGCAGACGCATCAAAGCCCGCATTCATGAGGTGGATCGAGAGTTAAAAAAAGTAGAAGCGCAGCGTCATACCCAACGAAGAGCAAGACAGCGTTCCCGCTTACCCTTAGTAGCCTTAGTCGGCTACACCAATGCCGGTAAATCGACGATCATGAATCAACTCTTGCGCTGCAGTGCACATAAAGAAGAAAAACAGGTTGTTGAAAAAGATATGCTATTTGCGACATTGGATACATCCATTCGCTGTATTGCACAGCCACATGGACATAGCTTTCTTTTAAGTGATACCGTTGGTTTTGTCAATCGGCTGCCACATGAATTAATTGAAGCCTTTCACTCTACTTTAGAAGAAGTAAAATACGCCGATATGCTCTTGCAGGTTGTAGATGCCAGTGATGAAGAAAAAGCAAAGCATATGGCTGTTACCATGGAAACCTTACGGGAAATCGGCGCTGGAGATCTTCCTATGCTAACAGTTTTTAATAAATGTGATAAAACAGAGTATCCTTATCCTCATAGCAAAGGACATGAGCTCTATATCAGCGCCAAGGCAAAAAATAATATGGATGCTTTATTATCGGCCTTAAACAAACAGCTTTTCGCCCAAGAACACCATGTAAAATTACAGCTTCCTTATGAACAAACCGCTATTTATGCAGCCTTGATGAAACAAGCCTGTATCCTAGAGCGTGAAGATCAAGAGGAAGGCATGTATTTGGATGCCTTGTTGAATGAAGAATTGTATCAAAAGTATCAACAATACATCATACAGCTTTATGCCTAAGCCGCTAAAATGCGGCTTTTTATGTTTTATGACAAAGTACTATTTCATTAACATAACGCGATGACACTTGTATATTGCCAAGAAAACTTTGCAATAATCATTGACAATAAAACTTGGCATGATATACTATATTTACCAAGTAAACTTGGCAAATGGAGGAACACTTATGAATAAAGATGAAATTTTAATGAAGAGTAGGCAGGAATATCAAAAAGAAGATGAACGTGAAATTTATATCACTACCCAAGGCTTCATGTATGGTGCTGTTGGAATGGCAATTGTTTTCTTTATCCTTGTCTTTCTCAAGCTATTTCTTAAAGGGCAACGTATTGATGACATATTAGCTATGTATGCAGCTTTTCTATTTGCCCATTATGTATATAAATATCGTATGGATAAAGTGCATAAAAATATCTATCCTATGCTATGCTGGGGCATATGTGCTATACTGAATTTAATCGTCTTTATATGGAAAGGATAAACAATCTCCTATTAGACAAGATATTTTCAAAAATGGATAAATAGGAAAGCAGTGGAAAAATAATGGAAAAAGAAGAAATACTTGCCAAAAGCCGCATAGAGCAGCAAGGTAAGGATGAAAGAGAGCTTTATATTTTACGTAACGCAAGTAACATTGCTGTTTATACTGGTTTTGTAGCTTGCTTTATAATTAGTATCCTAGAACTTTTGTTTATGGGAAGTTTAAGTTTTAGCAACTGGGCCGTATATTGTGCTATGATGGCAGGCTTGTTTTATGTAAAATACGCGGCTTTGCATCTATGCCATGAAGGTATCGTTTTCTTTGTTTATAGCGTGCTGACACTTCTTTTCACAGCCATTTATGTCTATAGAATCATTCTATGATCCATCTTAATAAGAATGGTATTTAAGCATCGTATAGAAAGGATGACAATATGAAAGAACAGCTGATATTAAGAAATCATATAAAAGATGTACGTAGTGAAAAGAAGCTATCACAAAGTCAATTGGCGGAACTGGTGGGTGTTTCACGCAATACGATCAGCTCCATTGAAACCGGTCAGTTTAATCCCACAGCGAAACTGGCTTTGATCTTATGTATCGCATTAGATAAAAAATTTGAAGAGCTTTTCTATTTTGAATAAACCTATTTTCAAATTCATAATAACGAAAAAGATTCTATCCGCGTATCCATCACTGATTTGCTCTAGAATCTTTTCTTTTATCTATGTATTACTTATGTTTTTCATACTGTGTCTGATAGTTCTTTTGCCATAAGATGCATACTTTTGCTATGCTGGTATGCTTTATTACAGTAATTGTCCTTCACTTGTAATAATCATCACATCACATGGCACGATCTTCCCACTATTTGCGATTGCCTTAGTGACTGCATGCTCTAACCCTTTACAACAAGGCACCTGCATACGAACAACACTAATTTTACGGATATCATTGCGTTTGATGATTTCCGTTAATTTCTCGCTATAATCTACCACATCTAATTTAGGACAACCAATCAAGGTGGTTTTTCCACGCATAAACCTATTATGGAAGTCACCATAAGCATATGCCGTACAATCAGCCGCAATCAATAATTCTGCTCCATCATAATATGGTGCTTGCAATGGTACTAGCTGTATCTGTAACGGCCATTGACGAAGCTGTGAAGAAGGTCCGCTAAGCTCTGTTGATGGTTTGGGTTGAGATAGTTGTATAGAAGCACTTCCTGGACAAGCACAAGTACCCTGTGCTTGCTGTTTGCGTTTTGCCATATGTTCTTTTACAGCCACTTCATCATAGGCTGCCGCTTCTCGTTCCACAAAATGAATGGCATCTTGCGGACATACCGGCAAACAATCACCCAAACCATCACAATAATCATCACGCAATAATTTTGCCTTTCCATTCACCATGCCGATGGCACCCTCATGACATGCTTGAGCACATAACCCACAGCCATCACAACGTTCTTCCTCTATCTGTATAATTTTTCGCAACATACGAAATTCCTCCTTTATTGACATCACAATGGCAGTATACTACAATACAAATAGAAAGTATGTTGTTAAAACAACAAAAGGTGAAAACATGAAGGTTTCTTTCCTATTAGAAACAGCATTGTTTCAAGGCATTGCTCCACAAGAATTAGAAACATTGCTGCCACGTCTTCGCATGCATAAAGAGCAATTCTCAAAAGGAGCAATCATTTACCATGCCGGTGAAAGGATACGCGAACTGGGAATTGTTGTATCTGGCCGTATCCAAATAGAAACCTATGATTTATGGGGCAATCGCAGTGTCTTAGATAGTATTGGTCCAAAAACCATTTTTGCGGAAACTTATGCCTGTCTGCCAGATGAAGTAATGTTGGTAACCGTGAGTGCCAGTGAAGATAGTGAGGTTTATTTTCTGGATGCCCACGCTATGATCAAGGCTGCTTCTACTCACCCTGCTTTAATTCAAAATCTGTTAACATTGACAGCACAAAAAAATCTTAATCTATCGCGTAGAATTTTCCATACCTCTGCTAAAACAATACGAGCGCGCTTACAATCCTATCTATCCTTTGAGGCAACTCGACAACACAGCAATGATTTTTATCTTCCTTTTAACCGCCAACAGCTGGCTGATTATTTAAGCGTTGATCGCAGTGCTTTATCAAATGAATTATCAAAGATGCAAAAGGAAGGCTACTTACGCATCCATAAAAACCATGTGATATTTCCTAAAACTAAAACACGTTAAAAGTATACACTTGGTTACCTTGTACAAATCCTTGCATAGTTTACATAAAAAAAGACGGTTATGGCAATAAGAGCGCATCGTTGCTCATATCCCATTTCCGCTTTTTTATATTGCTAAGATCGCTGTTTTATGCTGACTGCAGAAATTTGCGATGTTATTCTTCTTCTCGTAAGATCTGATAGGTTTCTGACAAAGAAGCAATTAAATCATTTGGCAATATACTGTTTGCGTCTTCATCCTGAAGTAATAAATCAGCAGTTAAGGCATGTACATAGACAGCACAGGCAGCACTTGTTAAAGCATCTTTGCTTTGTCCAAACAGACCGGCTAAGATACCACACAATACATCACCACTGCCCCCTTTTGCTAAAGCATGATTACCGGCAAGATTCAAATACATCTGCTGGCTATTGGCAATGATTGTATGTGCATCCTTTAAAGCAACCGTCGAAAAAGGATATTTACGTAAAAATTCCTTTAATACGGCGATAGGATCCTGTTGAATATCTTTGATACTATGTCCACTGAGATAGCTCATTTCTTTTACATGTGGTGTTAAGATTGTCGGATATGGACGTTGCAAAGCCGCGGTAATCTTCCCTGTTTCATATAAAGCATCGCCATCTAAAATACATGGGCGATCACTTTCTAACACGGTTCTTACAAGCTCTTTGCCTGCTTCATTGCGTCCCATGCCATTTCCTATGATGATCATATCATATTGCGATAGAATGCGTTTTAAGGCAGTAATAGCATCATGGGCAAAGAAACCATCTTCACTGGCTGCCCCAATGATCATACTTTCTTCCAATTTACTGGCCAATAATAAGGTAATACAATCCGGTACAAATAAAGTAAGTGTTCCAATTCCACTGCGCAAAGCAGCTTTTGCCGCCATGGTGACTGCACCATGCATCTCCTTGCTGCCACCAATCATTAACGCTTTTCCATAAGTACCCTTATGCGAATGAGAAGAACGCTGCGGCAATAACGTTTTTACAAGATCGTCTTCTAAGACAAGCAGTCCCTCTGCCATTTGCTCGATGGCTTTCGGCATCTGAATAGATAAAGGAATGATCTTTCCACTATAGGCACTGCCCGGATATAAAATTTGCCCCAATTTATAGCTTTCAAACGTCAAGGTGATATCTGCTTGTATTGCACATCCCATAATTTGTCCGCTATTTCCATGAATACCACTGGCGATATCGATACTGATAACCATTTTATCAGCCAAGTTAATCTGAAGAATCAAGCGATCATAAAAACCTGATATCGTTCTTGATAAGCCTGTTCCAAATAAAGCATCTACAATAATATCCGCATCCTGTATGAGTTGTTCGATATCCTTTCGTTCCTCACTATGTGAGCATGGAATCTGATAACTATTTGCTACCTTAGCAAAAACGGCCTCATCCAAAGACATATGCCCATAATCCACACAACAATGTAATTGTACATGCGTATAACCTTCCTGTACCAATAAACGCGCTAACGCAAAACCATCGCCGCCATTATTTCCTGGACCACAAACGATCAAAACATGTTTGCTTTTTTCTATATGTGCTAAAAAGTAGCCACATACCGCCATCGCCGCATGTTCCATTAAGACGGTTGATGGAATTCCATAAGTGTGAATTGCTGTCTCATCCATCTTTCGCATTGTCTCTACGGTAACTGCCTTCATAGTACCACTTCCTTTACTTATATTATAACGGATTCCGCTATGAAACGCTTTCTTTTCTTACGAAAAACATAATCTTTTCCCTGAAATCAGTGCTTGTGAATTTTTTCTCATTTTTCATTTAGTAATTCTTGTGGTGTTTTCCGGTTTGCGTTATAATGATTAAGACTTAAATGAAAATAAATAGTTACATCCTGAAGAGGTGCGTTTATGAAAAAAACGATTGTATTGGGGGTCACTGGCGGCATTGCGGCATTTAAGGCAGCCCAGTTGACAAGCAATTTCATTAAAAAGGGGTATGATGTAGAAGTCATCATGACAAAGAATGCAACAGAATTTATTACCCCTCTCACTTTTGAATCTCTGACAAAACACAATGTGATGGTGTCTACGTTTGAAAAAGTAGCCGATCGCAGTGTCAAACATATTTCCATCGCACAGCGTGCAGATATCTTTGTAATCGTTCCGGCGACGGCAAATGTCATTGCGAAGATAGCACATGGCATTGCCGATGATATGCTGACGACAACCTTTCTGGCTGCCAGCTGTAAGAAGGTCATCTGCCCGGCAATGAATACCGGTATGTATGAAAATCCTATCACCCAGAAAAACTTAGACCTATGTCGTTCTTATGGCTATGAAATCTTTGAACCAGCGAGCGGTTTTCTGGCATGCGGTGATATCGGTAAAGGAAAATTAGAAGATATTACCATCATTGAAGAACGTGTAGAACAGCTATTGATGGAAGAACAATTACTAACAGGAAAACATGTTTTAGTTACGGCTGGTCCAACGCAGGAAGCTTTGGATCCGGTACGCTATTTAACCAATCATTCCACTGGCAAAATGGGCTATGAAATAGCTCGTGCCGCAAAAGATATGGGAGCAGAGGTCACCTTGATCAGCGGTCCTACTTCCTTAGCTGTTCCTGCAGGTGTGAAACGTATTTCCATCACCTCAGCTGCCGAGATGTTTCAAGCGGTCAAGCAGGAATATGAAACGCAGGACTTCATCATTAAAGCTGCTGCTGTCGGAGATTATCGTCCCGAAGCCATCGCACAGGATAAAATAAAAAAAGCTGGGGATGTCTTGGAAGTTCGTTTCGTAAAAAACGAAGATATCCTTGCTTATGTAGGCGAGCATAAAAAAGCTCATCAAGTGCTATGCGGCTTTGCCATGGAAACACAAAACCTCATCGAAAATGCGACCATCAAGCTGAAAAAGAAGAACTGTGATATGATCGTTGCGAACAATCTTCGTGTGGAAGGTGCCGGTTTTGCCGGTGATACAAATGTCGCAACACTGATTCATCAAGATCATATGGAAACATTAGATAAAATGAGCAAGTATGAATTAGGGAAAAAGATCCTGCAGATTCTTTTAGAAAAACAAAAACAGAAAGGACAAGCCTCATGTTAATTGTTATTGATATCGGTAATACGAATATTACTATTGGAATTTATAAAGATGATAAATTGATTGGCAATTATCGTCTGACTACCAAAATGAAACGTACCAGTGATGAATATGGATTTATGATCTTAAACTTCCTCTCTGCTTCCAAAGCCAGTGCCGATGATATCAAGGATGTTATCATTTCCAGCGTCGTACCTAAGATCATGCATTCTTTCTTGAATGGTATTCGTAAGTATATGCATAAAGAACCGATCGTTGTTGGTCCTGGCATCCGTACCGGCATTTCGGTCAAGGCAGAAAACCCTAAAGCGGTTGGCGCTGATCGTATCGTTGATGCAGCCGGTGCTTATTATGAATATGGAGGGCCTTGTCTAGTCGTCGACTTTGGCACGGCTACAACCTATGATTATGTCGATGCAAATGGCAATTTTGAATTTGGTGTCATTGCTTTAGGCATTGAAACAAGCGCACAGGCGATGTGGACACAGGCTGCTAAGCTTCCAGAAATTGAAATTAAAAAACCGAAGACGATCTTAAACAAAACTACTACCACCAGCATGCAGGCCGGTTTGGTTTATGGTTATATCGGACAAAGTGAGTATATCATCAAACAGTTTAAAAAAGAGCTGGGTGTGGATATGAAGGTCATTGCGACAGGTGGTTTAGGAAAGATTATCTATAAAAATACGGATGAAATTGATATTTATGACCGTGATCTGACGTTTAAAGGCTTAAAGCATATTTATGAGAAGTATACCAATGAAAAGAAACGTTTAGAAACAAAAGTAGGTTGAGATGTGCAATTCTCAACCTTTTTTATGTCCTATTTTAATGAATTTAATGTCGTTTACGATAACATTTTTCGACCATTCGGATAGCTCCATCTTCTTTCTTTTTATCAACTTCGACATAATGAACAGCTGTATTTGATTTTACAAAGCGCTTATCAGACATCTGTAAAAGACGAGAATCTTCTTCAGAAATAACATATAGTGTAGTAAAAGCTTTTTTCAGCATTACTTCACTGATTATACGATCTTTACATGCTGTTGCACTATATATTTCCAAAATGGCATATGCATGATGTTCTTCATCATTCTTATAAATCATGCGAATGGAAGGATCTTGCAAGGCAAGCAGCTGCTCATAGAGAAGTGACAGCTTTTCCTTTTTTTCCATTACCAATATCATCAAGGCATTTTTCATATCTTTCACATCCTGACAGATGTAGTTTTTATAAGGCGTCTTTCGCATACGATGATAATACTCTTCTTCTACGGCATGATGCAGATCTTGGTAATAGACATGTAAGATCTGATGGATTACCGTATGAATAAAACAATTGATCTTTGCGTCTTGAAAGATGGTCAACAGACGTTTCATGCTTGCCTCATTTATGTACTGGCAATGTTGATACTCTTGTTTTTTTATATCGTAACAACAGGCACCATTCATAGCAATTAACGGTAACTGCAAGGGAATATCCTTGAGTTCTGATAAAACATCCACCGGACTTTGCTCACTCATGATAGCAATATTGGCATGTCGTTCCAGCAACTGTTTCATTTTTACTTTGGTATATGCGCTGAGTTGTCCTTCTTCATTATATAAACCATGTTCTAAACTAACAACAAATAAGCTGGTATCATGATGATGGTTAGGCAAATGCACACCGTTAATGAATAATGCAACGAAAATACCGATTAATGTATCAATCATACGATTTATGGCAAATAGATAAGGATTTACATCCATTGCATGGGATACGGTTATACTCATAAATACGACACAAGAAATATAAGAAGCACTTTTCATATTTAACAATACGCTTAGATAGATGACAACGATAATCGTTACAGAAATGATGATATATTGAATCAGCATATAGTCCTGAGAAATAAAGCTTTGTTCAAATAATAATACCGCCATGCCGATAAAACCGCCTAAAAAAGTTCCTTTGATACGGTTAAAAGCGACACGTTTACTATTTGTAACATCTTGTTGAATGCATAATACCGCAGCGATACAGGAATAAAACACGATGCCTTCCTGCCCACGCAGCAAATAAATGACAAAGCATAAAAACACCGCAAGACTGGATTTTAAGATACGTCTTCCAATTCTTGGCATCCAATCCCTCCAATCTTCCTTATTATAAGCAGTTTGCTAGTAATTGTAAAGAAAAACGAGGCCTATGCCTCATCCTTCTCATTGCGATAACTTGCTAAAAACAAATCCATCACTCCTTTGAATTCTAACATGCCCATACCATGAGGCACTAGCATGGTTTCTCCTTGACGTATAGGTACGCCCTGAATGCTGCCTTCGCCTTTCACACAGGTATAAAAGGCGAAACGATCATGTTTAAAGCTTCCTTGTGCTTCCACTTGTAAGCGCAGCAGAGTATATAGACCGGGTTCATCCCAATAGCGTGTCACATGAATTCCTCTTTCATAGGCACTTGGATAGACGACAAATGTTGTGGAGGTGTCAGGTATATTCACATTATCATAAACCGCTTTTGGTTGGATATCACGTTTTTTCCCGGTTGCAGGATCAATGCGATCATAATCATATAAACGTAAGGTACAATCTGCATTGCGTGAAATATTGTAAGTCAAGACTCCTTTGCCAATGGCATGTAAGGTACCGCTTGGAATATCAATAAACCCATCCTTTACTGCCTTTAAGTATTTTAATAAATGCACAAAATCATTTGCTTCTGTCATTTGCATAAATTCTTCTTTGGTTTTCGCATGATGACCGAATTGGATTTCTCCATCTTCTGTAGTATCTAAGATGACCCAAGCCTCTGGTTTTCCACGGCCGCCATTATAGTGTTTCGCAAAAGCATCGTCAGGGTGAATCTGGACAGAAAGTTTATCCATAGGATCCAAGATGTTTACTCGAATCGGTAATTCAGCAGTTTCACATTGAAACCAATCCGGTTTTTGTTCATACAACTGAGATAAGGTCATCTGCAATTCTTCCACCATACAATCCGCGTGGTTCTTTAATGCGACAACATTGTACACCTCTCCAAGTGGCGCTATCGTTGTTTCGTAATGAAACTCCTCCCGTAAACGCTTGCCGCCTCCCCACATACGCGGCTCATAAAAGGGGGATATCTTCACAATCTTTTTCATACTATATCTCCTTACTTATCCATCGAATAAAGTTTTTTTACAAAAGTATCTTAGCATACTTTCTGTGCTTCCTCTAGCATGCACGTCAAATTACATTAATACCAAGCAACAAATATTGGCATTTGATTATTTCTATCATAAAAACACAAACGGGATACTTTCTTATCCTTTCACCCATTCTGTACATTATGAAAAAGATGCCCCTAAAAGAGCATCTTTCATACATTATAAATGATGAAACATTTTGTATGCCTGTATCAATATGGTTGGTGTGATGGCCAAACCTACGATTACCAAGAGCTGTTCCCATGATAAAGTAGTTACAGAGAATAAGCCATGCAATGCCGGTATCAATAAGATACAAGATAAGAATAGAACACCTATGATGAATGCTCCAATTGTATACAGGTTTGAAAAAAGACCGATACGATACAAGGAATGTTTGCTGCGACAGTTAAAGCCATGAAATAAACGAGCTAAACACAAGGTCGAAAATGCCATCGTCGTAGCAATCTCCCAACTGCTTTTTAATCCTATGAAATAAGCACTCATGGTTACCAAGGCAATCAATATACCTTGGATGCCTAATTGCTTCATAGTGGCTGGGGTTAAAATGCCTTCCTTAGGATTGCGTGGTTTCTCTTTTAAAATATCCTTAGTTGAATGTTCCATGCCGATGGCAATGGCTGGCAAGGAATCTGTTACAAGATTAATGAATAACAGATGCACTGGTAAAAAAGGTAGTGGTAATGCTAATAAAGAAGCCGCAAGTACACAGATGATGCCGGATAAATTCCCGCTTAATAAATAAATGATGCTGTTTTTAATATTGGCATAGATATTTCTTCCGGTAGCTACTGCTTTTACAATCGTCGCAAAGTTATCATCTGTTAAGATCATGCTGGCTGCATCTTTACTGACTTCCGTACCGGTAATACCCATGGCAATACCAATATCTGCTTGTTTTAACGCCGGTGCGTCATTTACGCCATCCCCTGTCATCGCTGCGATATGCCCCTTCTTTTGCCATGCATGAACGATACGTATCTTATGTTCCGGTGCCACACGTGCATAAACCTTGATGCTTTCTAAACGTTCCATAAGCTCTTCTTCACTCATAGCATTTAATTCATTGCCATCAATACATACATCGCCATCCTGGTAAATACCCAATGCTTTGGCAATACTACGGGCAGTCACCTTATGATCGCCTGTAATCATCACCGGTGTAATGCCTGCGCGAAGACAATGTTCCACAGCTGCTTTGCTTTCTTCACGCGGTGGATCCATTAACGATACCAGACCAAGGAAAATGAGTTCTTCCTCATCCGCTAACGTAATTTTAGTATAGCTATCCGGTAAGATTCGATAAGCAAAGCCTAAGACTCTTAGCCCTTGATCGGCAAATTGCATATTTCTTTGTAAGATTTCCTGACGCTCTTTCTCATCGATTTCATGAATCCCATCTGCCTTCATGATATGTGTCGTCTTTCGCAAGATTTCATCACAAGCACCTTTTAACAGCAATGTCTTTTTCCCATCAATAACATGTAAGGTAGACATCAGTTTTCGTTGGGAATCGAATGGATTCTCATCAATTCTTGGATATTTGCTTCTTGTTGTCAACTCATCAATATGGTGCAATTCTAATAGATCGACCAATGCCAATTCTGTAGGATCGCCAATGCGCTGGGAAGGCGTTGTCTGTGCATCACAGCATAAAGCAAAACCTAGCATCATCATGCGCTCCAATGGACGTCCTTCTTCCATATTGGCAGCGGCTAGTAAGGTATTGTTGCAATATACTTGTTGTGCAGTCATTTTATTTTGCGTCAGCGTACCGGTTTTATCGGAACAAATGACGGATACACAGCCTAAGCTTTCAACAGAATTGATATTTTTAATGATGGCATGTTCCTTTGCCATTTGGGATGTTCCCATCGCAAGCACGATCGTTACGATACTGGCAAGTGCCTCTGGAATTGCCGCAACTGCTAAAGCTACCGCAAACATCAAAGCATCTAAGATAGGATTTCCTTGCCATACATTTAAGCCAAAGACAATGATACAAATTGCGATGATTGCCATACTGAGCTTGCGGCTGAAATCATCCAATGTCAACTGCAATGGTGTCTTTCGCTCTTTTGTCGCATTCATCAACGTGGCAATTTTCCCGATTTCCGTTTGCATGCCAATGGCTGTGACAACGCATTTGGCTCGTCCATAGGTGACAAGACCGCTAGCAAACACCATGTTTTTTTGATCGCCCAATGCACATTCTCCATATAATGGCGCACTGCTTTTTTCCACACTTTCCACTTCACCGGTCAATGCACTCTCATTCACCTGCAATGAATAATTTTCAATGATTCTGGCATCTGCCCCAACAACATCGCCTGCCTCTAGCAACATGATATCGCCAACCGTTAATTCACTGCTTTTTACCTCCATCGTTTCACCATCACGCATAATGCGTGTATGAGGTGTAGAAAGCTGCTTTAATGCATCCAATGATTTTTGGGCTTTCACACTTTGATATGTTCCCAAAAATGCATTTAAGGTAATCACAGATAATATAACGATCGTACTTTCCACTTCTCCGCTAATCATCGAGATAATACCAGCCACAATCAAAATGATAACAAGCAGATCCTTAAATTGTGCTAAAAAAATCTGCCAGATTGGTTTTGCCTTAACTTCCTCTAATACATTTTTGCCATAGCGTTCCTGACGTTGCAAAACTTCTGTTTGGGATAAGCCAGCTTGCTTTGTTTCCAACAGCTGCAGAGTTTCTTCACATTCCATCTGATAAAACTGTTTCATCTAAAAAACCTCACTTTTCTTATGAGCACTTCTATAGTCTTGACCGTTTTATCAATAAAAAACAAGACTCATAAAAAGTGCATTCCTTTTATAAGTCTTGTCATATAAAGAATCTGACCAGAATAGGTTCTATTCGGGGTTGTTGACCAGATCCGCACCACGTATATGGTACTGACTACTCCCTTATTGTTAACGATTTTATCATTGTTTGTTCATAAAGTAAACCATAAACCACAATTTAACACAATCTTTACAATTCCCCCAACTGTTTTGAAAGAGCCGGAATGATTTGTTTTTTACGTGAGATTACGCCATCCACAAAATATAAATCATCCATGATATCTTCCTTAAATGCTTCATCTACTACACCAGCTAAAGGACCGATAAATAAGAGATTACTGCCACTGCCATCAGCAGAAGTAAAACACATCATCAATAAATCAAACTTATTGATTGCATTGATGGTTTCCATGTATTCTAAAAAGGCTTCGCGAACTTCTACGATTTCTTGTTCATCCGCAATATTAATCTGACCAATGGCGATACGCTTACCATCAATATTATATTCTTTGAAATCATTATATAAGATTTCTGACATCGTTCTTCCTTTAATGGTTGCTACGGCACCAAACATTTCCTTTGCTAGGGCATCAAGATCAACTTCTGCTAATTCCGCAAGTCCTTTGGCGATTTCTTTATCTGCGGGTGTTGTCGTTGGTGAATTAAAATTCATTGTATCAGAGATAATAGCACAGCATAAAATAGCTGCCGTTGTTTTTTCCGGTGCAATATGTGCTTCCTGATACATTTTCGCAATGATCGAGCAAGTACTGCCAATAATTTCATTACGGAAACGAATCGGTGTCGTTGTTTCTACATCTCCGATGCGATGATGATCGACAACTTCCAATACCTCAGCTTCTTTTAAATAATCGATACTTTGGCTTAACTCATTATGATCAACCAAAATAAATTTTTTCTTCTGATAATTTAATAGGTGATATCGTGAGATGGAGCCTAAGACCACCCCTTGATTGTTTACGACCGGATAAGAACGGAAACGACTCTTCGACATCTTATTGTAAACATCATCAATATACGCATGATTGTTAAAACATATGATCTTCCGTTTCATGATCATTCCTACACAAGGTGCTTTAAACACTCTTCTAACCGTACATAACATACTGAGATCAGTTTTGATAATCGTCGTATGTTTTTCCTTTGCTAAACGTTGTATGCCCTGGGAAATAATATCCACATCAACTAAGATCAGACAGGCTGCCCCATCTTGGATGACACGTTTTTGTAATGCCAAATCATCTCGCATGATGACGATACTATCTTTATAACTAATGTCCGCATAACAGTCTTTGCGACTGCCTAGGATATGCACTTCCCCATTGGGATGATAGCGTTCACTTTTAAATACATACTTTCCCTGTAACACCTTTACGATATTGTCGCTTGGTGTATTGCGCATTAACGTTTTATTTCCAGGCCCCTTATCATTTAATAAAATATTGGAAATATCCGACATGGACACAACTCCAATCAGCTTCTGTTCTTTATCCACAACATATAATGCACTTGTGCGATTGGCTGCTATACGCTCCCACGCCTCTTTGATCGTACATTCTTTTCGTATGATCAATGGATCATCAAAAGGTACATCATAAAGCTTTACTTTTGCATTTTGTATATACACCGGTTCATTCACATGAAATTTCTTTAAAACAAAATCCGTCTCTGGATTCAGATCGCCAATGCGGCAAGCAATAGCATTCATTCCCATCTTCCGTTTCAATTCTGCATAGGCAATGGATGCGACAATGGAATCTGTGTCTGGATTCTTGTGACCGATGATATGAATGATATCCTTCATACAGCACCTTCTCCCTTTTCTATAGTATCATTTTACCTTATCTGTCATGATTATGCCAGTAAATGCATAAGAAAAAGAGTGCAATTTTTGTCAAATGATAGCGTTCGCACTCGTTTGGTTTTATGATGCATTGTATTTGGCTTAGTTCTTCTTTTTCGTTCTTATGAATATCTTCTCATGTACCTATTATGAATGTTTCTTCTTTTCATCTTGTAAGGTCTTATATATTCCCTCAGCAATCTTATTCGCAAAAGCTTTGCGTCTGCCATCCTGCAAGAGATATGCTCGATCACGCTCGCTTTCCAGAAATCCTGCCTCTAATAAGACACTTGGCAATTTATTCTTATACAAAACTTGTAAAGGGGAAATAGCGACATCCTTCAACCCACGATCCATTGTATAACCTAATGTGTTAACACTGGTCTGGATATGCTTGGCGAAGTTTAAAATCGTTTTATCGTTATAATCGCCCCATATTTCAAAGCCACTACCCGTTTTGGTTTCACTGGCATTGGTATGAATCGATACAAATAGTTTTGCCCCACTTGTGTTTGCGATCTGAACACGTGCATCTAGATCCTTTATATTATCTGCAGGCCAAGCAACGTCATCACTCTCTCTTGTATAACAGACAGGAATTCCTTTTGCTTCTAAGGCAGCCCCTATATCTTTTGTTAATGCCAGCGTTACATCTTTTTCAAGAACCCCATTAAATTCGCTGCCACTATCATATCCACCATGTCCGGCATCCAAAACCACCTCAGGAATGGGATCTATCATTTTATGTAAGGCAGTGGATATCGGGTTATCAGGATGATAGATGTATAAATACAGCAGTATGCCAAGTAACACAACTAACTCTGTCAATAGAATGAAAAGAAAGCGTATGGGACTTTTTCCTTTTTTCTTTTTCCTTCGCTGCACTCTTTTCTTATTTGCCATACATCCACCTTCTTTGATGATATTCATTATAACAAAATATGCCTGAAATTCCTACATGACGTTAGAAAAGTGTTTTCTAAAACATGAAGAATGAAAAAAAGCATGATGTTGTATGCCTATCGCATAGCAGCAGATGAAAAAAGCTGACACGTTTGTGCCAGCTTTACAAGTTTCTTACATTGCTTCTTTAGCGATAGCCAGTAATCTCTTATGACGTTTCATAGCATCTTTCTTTGTCTTTTCAAACATTTCGTATGCTGTTTCGCCTTTCAGCTTAGGCAGCTGAGAGTAGCGTGTTTCCGTCATCATGAAGTCTAACATCTTATCGTAATCAGGCTCTTTAGAGTCGATTGTCAAAGGCTGTTCTTTTCTTGGGTCATAACGATACAGATCGAAGTAACCACATTCTACAGCTTTCGCCTGTGTTCTCTGGTGGTTAGCTAAACCGCCCTTGATACCGTGTTCAGCACAAGGAGAGTAAGCCAAGATCAGAGATGGTCCATCATAGCTTTCTGCCTCTTTGATTGCTTTCAGTGTCTGTGCCTTATTTGCACCCATAGAGATAGCAGCTACATATACATGACCATATGCCATAGCAATCTGTCCTAAATCTTTCTTAGCTGTTGTCTTACCACCAGCTGCAAACTTCGCGATAGAAGCTGCCTGACTAGATTTAGAAGACTGACCACCTGTGTTAGAGTAAACTTCAGTATCTAATACCAAAACGTTTACGTTCAAATCGTTTGCCAATACATGGTCTAATCCACCGTAACCGATGTCATAAGCCCATCCGTCACCACCGACGATCCAGATAGATTTGCTTACTAAGTCAACTTCAGCCAATTCTTTTACAGCTGGAATGTCAGATTTAGCAGCCAATTCTTTAATCGTTGGAGCAATTGCTCTTTCCGCTTCACGATCACCGTGAACTTCCAGATACTTAGCAAATGCATCTTTCAGAGCTGGTTCAACATTTTCCATGTTGTCTTCCATAGCTTTCAAGATACGAGCTTCTTTGTAGTTCTGAGATAATGCCATACCATAACCGAATTCTGCATTGTCTTCGAACAGAGAGTTCGCCCAAGCAACACCTTCACCGTTTGCATCATTTACAAATGGAGTAGATGGAGTTGAAGAACAGTAGATCATTGAACATCCAGTAGCGTTTGCAACCAACATGTCTTTACCGAATAACTGAGAAACCAGTTTGTAGTATGGAGTTTCTCCACATCCAGGACAAGATCCACTTACTTCAAAGTAAGGCATCAAGAACTGAGAACCCTTCACTGTATCTGTTGGGAAGTATTCTGTTTTGTATTCTGTTTGTTTGAACAGGTAATCTGCCAATGGTTCCTGATCAAGTTTTTCATTGATATCAACCATTTCCAGAGCCTTGTTACCGCCCTTACCTGGACATTCAACAGCACACAATCCACATCCTACACAGTTAGCAGGAGTTACCTGGATACGGTATTTCAAGTTTTCAACACCTTTACCCATTGCCTGGATTGTCTTGAATTCCATTGGAGCGTTAGCAACTTCTTCATCTGTCAATAAGAATGGACGAATCGTTGCATGAGGACATACGAAGCTACAGATACCACACTGGATACAGTTTTCTGGATGCCAAGTAGGAACCTGAACAGCAATTGTACGTTTTTCATTAAATGCTACATTATTACGGATAGAACCATCCAGTAAGAAGTCTCCTGCAAATGCAGATACTGGCATATCGTATCCTTCCAAACCGTTGATAACTGCGACATGGTTATCGAAGTATTCATCACCAGTCAGTTTACGATCTGAGTTGTAAGGCAGATCAGCCCAAGTAGGGTCAACAGCGATTTCAACCAAGCCGTCTTTACCAGCATCGATAGCCTTGTAGTTCAGCTGAACAACAGCATCACCCTTCTTAGAGTAAGATTTCTTAGCAGCTGCTTTCATCAGATCAACAGCCGTTTCTAATGGCATGATCTGCTCATTCAATGCGAAGAATGCAGACTGCAGAATGGTATTTGTTCTACGTCCCATACCGATTTCCTGAGCAATCTTCGTTGCGTTGATGATGTAGAATTTCGCATGTTTCTTAGCCAACTGTGCTTTCATACGATTTGGCATATGCGCAACGATTTCTTCCTTAGAGAATGTTGTATTCAGCAAGAAAGTACCGCCTTCTTTAATATCTTTGACCATGTCATATTTGAACATGTAAGCGTCTAATGAACAAGAAATGAAGTCAGCGTTGCTGATGTAATATGTTGAGTGAATTGGAGAATGTCCAAAACGCAAGTGAGAACGTGTTACACCACCGGCTTTTTTAGAGTCATATGCAAAGTAAGCCTGTGCATACATATCTGTGTTATCACCAATGATCTTAACCGTAGATTTGTTTGCAGAAACGGTACCATCAGAACCTAATCCCCAGAACAGGCAGCTAGTGTAGTCTGCAGGGATATGGAAGTTTTCATCCCAAGGCAAGCTCAAATGCGTTACATCATCATTGATACCAACAGTGAAGCCATTGATCATTTTTTCTTCTTTCAAGTGATCAAATACGCCCTTAATGTGGTATGCCTGCGTATCCTTAGATCCCATACCATAACGTCCACCGATGATTTCGATATCTGTATCTTTTAATGCAGCAAGTACATCTAAGTACAGAGGTTCACCAGTAGCACCAGTTTCTTTTGTACGGTCTAATACAGCAATTTTCTTCACTGTCTTAGGCAATACAGCAGTTAAGTATTTTACAGAGAATGGACGATACAAGTGAACCTTGATCATACCAACTTTTTCACCCTGTGCAACTAATGCATCAATGGTTTCTTTTGCAGCTTCTGTTACAGAACCCATCGCAACGATGATACGTTCTGCATCTTCAGCACCATAGTAAGTAAATGGCGCATATTCACGTCCTGTGATCTCGCTGATTTTCTTCATGTAATCAGCAACGATATCAGGGATTGCTTCAAAGTGTTTATTTCTAGCTTCGACACCCTGGAAGAAAATGTCGTCGTTTTCAGCACCACCACGGGTAACTGGGTTCGTGTGTGGGTTCAAAGCATTTTTACGGAATTTAGCCAAAGCTTCCTGATCGATCAGGTCTTTGAATACTTCAGTATCCATTACTTCAATTTTCTGAATTTCATGAGATGTACGGAATCCATCAAAGAAGTGCAGGAATGGTACAGAACCTTTGATTGCTGACAAGTGAGCAACACCAGCCAGATCCATTGCTTCCTGTACAGAGTGGCTTGCCAACATACAAGCACCTGTCTGACGGCATGCATATACGTCTTCGTGATCACCGAAGATGTTCAATGCTCTTGTAGCTAATGCACGTGCAGCAACGTGGATAACGCCTGGCAGACATTCACCAACCATCTTATAGATGTTAGGAATCATCAGCAACAGACCCTGAGAAGCTGTAAATGTCGTAGCCAGTGTACCTGCCTGCAATGCACCGTGTACAGCACCAGCAGCTCCACCTTCAGACTGTAATTCAGCAACTTTTACTACGCTGTCAAAAATATTCTTGCGACCTTGAGTAGCCCACTGATCCACAACTTCAGCCATTGGTGAAGATGGAGTGATTGGGTAAATCGCAGATAGTTCGGTAAACGCATAGGCGCAATGAGCCGCAGCTGTATTACCGTCCATTGACATAAATTTCTTAGTCATTTGTTTTCCTCCTTGCATAACTTTATACTCCCATATTATAAAACTAAATTTGTGATTTTACTAGGTATTTTCTTGTATTTTTATGAGTTTCTAACTATTCTTACTCAAAAATTTCCAACTTTGAAAAGTTTGTTGCTTATTTTTTCACAAATTGTAAATAAATGATTTACAAATGAAAGAAAAGAGGCGTTTTCATCCTCTTTTCCTTTACCGATATTGTTATTTAGGCATGTGAAAAACCTTATGGATCCTCGTTTTTCATATGCTTCATTTCTCATGCATCAGTTCTTATAAAAGCCTTCCCCTCTGCTCTTTTTCTCTTTCAAAACATTCTGATTCGCAAGGCTTTCTCCACCTGTTTGCTTGTTTTTTTCATCATTTAATTCTTTTCCATTCCCTTATTTATTTCATTTATTGAATAACGATGGTCAGATCATCTAACTCGCTGCCAACATCGTAAAATAAATCATTACGGGTATTAATAATGGTGATCGTGCGTGTCGCATCACTATTGATATCCACGCTGGCTGTACTTGTTTCCTTTCCATCATCAATGATATAGCTGACGGCATAAGGACTGGACATTTCTTCGATCGTATAGCTTTGATATGCCAGATTTTCCAATCGCTCACTGAAGCCATTTTCCTTATCCAAAGTCACCATGCGCTCAAAGTCATTTCCACTGACTCGGATAATGAAGCTTTGCGTGGTTGGTAAGACCAAAGAACCATCTTTTTGACGCAGGCGTTTGGTTAAGGTCATCGTTCCATTTTGTACGTTAGGCAGACGATTGATGATACCGATGATATTGGTACGCTGGGCGGTTGCCTCAAAACGTGCTTCATCTAATAATTCAGCGGAATTCACCAAATATTGCACAGGATATGGAGAACCAATCTCACGAATTTCATACATGCCGCTTGGATATTGCGTCAAGGAACGATGCCAAGAATTTGCTTCGTTTAACTCATAGCTGTCACGAATATTTTCACCGATGATTTCAAAGCGGAAAACCTGTCCGCTAGCCGGTGGTAGATAGTTATCCTCATTATCCAACATATATTTAAATACTTCAATTGTATTTTGATTGATGGTTCGCTCATTAATGACTTCTACGATATGGCGTTTCCCCGGAGTAATGGTAACCGCTGCACTATCGGTTTCCGTTCCGCCATTGACACGATAGGTCACCCGATAAGCATCCTGATCAATTTCGCGAATATTATAAATTCCTTCACTTAAATCCCGTAGTGTATACGTGAACGCATTGCCCCCATTCAAAAGAAGTTGCTGCTGGAAGGAAGCATTGGATACCTCAACCACATATTCATCCCCATCGGCTGGACGTACCAGCGTACCATTTGCCTGACGGATAAATTTTGTAATTTCTAACGTCGATAAGATGGAAGCGCGAGTATTGAGAATCTTTACCGTATGCATCGTGCCATCAACATCAAACGCAGCCTGCTCGCTTTCTTCTTCATTATCTACAATATAAGAAACCTGATAATTTTTTGCCAGTTGCTCAATGACCTGATATCTTCCCCTTGGCAAGTCATTCACATGAATCTGCCAATTATTATCCTTATCTAATATAAAGCGACGTTCATATACATCACTGATGATATCCACATCAAAACGTTCATGATCATTTGGGACGACCAATTGACCTTGGGCATTGCGCACTACTTTATTAATTGTCAATGATCCAAGTGTACTCGTATTGCTTGTATTGATCATCAAAACCAGATTACGGTTGCCTTGCACCCTGACGATGCCATGACGTACCTCACTGCCGCCATTGACGATAAAGCTGACTTCATCATTTGTGTCGACCTCATCAATCACATATGTGCCATCCATCAGATTGCTAAGCGTAATCGCAAAACGATTGGCGGCATTTAAAGTAAACACCTCATTATAACCCGGTTTTGATACATGAACACGAATGCTGAAGGAGGCAGGAGGTAATTCTAATTCTCCACTTGTCAGATTGCGGACATATTTTTCGATACGGATACTGCCGGTTTCCTTTGGTTGTGCATCAATGATATTTACCGTATTGACATTATTGCGAACCGTTACCACAGCTCTGGCAACTTCGCTGCCGCCATTGATGATGAAACTCACATCATCCTGTGCATCAACTTCATCAATCACATAAATACCATTTTCCAGATGATCTAAACGAATCATCCAGTTATTCTCTTTATTTAAGATAAAGTTCTGATTAAAGCCTGGTTTGGATACATGCATGGTAATCTGGAAATCATTGGATGGTTTTACAAGAGCATGATTTCGACGAATAAATTTCTCCATCAAAATACTGCCGCCAGGCTGTTTTCGCGTATTGATGATTTGTACGGTATTACTATTTCCCGCTACTTCAACGATGCCATAATCACATTCACTGCCGCCATTGACGATAAAGCTGACCTTATCGCTAGTTGTTGTTTCCGCAATGACATATTGTCCGTCTTCTAAATGCTCCAAAGTAGCCATCCAGCCATTTTCTTCATTCAGTGTGACCAGCTGATTGAAATTTGGTTTTGAGATATGGAAGACATATTCCCCTTTGGTTGGTCGTATGAGTTCCCCATGCTCACGTACATATTTAGCAAGTGTGATACTGCCATGTTCTCTTTCATGGTTCACCACTTGCACACTTGTCTGATTGCCTGCTACCTTGATAATTGCCTCATCCAAATGTTGTGTGCGATTGATGATATATGAAACGCGTTCACCATGCAGCTCTATCACCTCATACGTACCAGGACGCAGATTCTTTACACTTGCTCTAAAATCATTTTCACTCGTCAAGGTAAAGGTTTTTTCTTCTCCATTGCCCCTTACCATGACTTCAAAAGATCCACTCGTTGGACGAATCAATAAATCACCACTCATGATATATTTCGAAATGTCAATACGTCCCAACTGTGTCTGATAAGGATTAATAACATTGACGGTGTTGGCATTGCCCTGTACATGCACCATGGCCCGTTTGCTTGGGGTGGCATTGTTTACTACATATAAGACATCACGACCACTTTCCTCACTTACCTCATACCAGCCATCCTCTAAATTCCGCACACTGGCATAAAAATGATTGGCATGATTTAATAATACCCTGCTACTATGCGTTTCTCCTTTGATCATGATCCAATACATAGCATCAACATCCGGATAACGATAACAACCTTCTTCATCCTTAAGCAGTTTACATATTTCAATACTTCCCTGATGGTGCGTTGTCTCATTGATGATCTTCACCGTATTCATCGTATTTGCAATCTGCAGCTGCGCCTTTTCACTTTCCATTTCGCCATTGACAATATAGCGCGTATCCTGTGCACCCAACTCTTTTACTTGATACATGCCCCATGCCAGATCCTGTAAATGCACACGCCATTTATTATCGGCAGATAGTGTCAGCACCTCACGGAAAGCATTTGGTCCACTTACTTCCACTTCATATTCCATATCGGTATCCGGACGTTTGAAACAGCCACAATTTTCATCACGGATGACCTTGCTGATTTCCAGTGTGCCTTTTGCACAATTGGCTACATTCACACTAGTGATACGCATATCCTTTTGTTTCAGCACAATGTCCACACTTGGCTGCTGCACGCCATCTACCAGATAATAATGTTCATCAAACGCTTCATTTGTCTGCTGCATGATACGATATGCACCACGATCGACTTCCACACTTTGACACCAATGATTTGCCTGATTTAAAACGAATGTTTTTTTCTTCTCTTGACTGATCACATCCATATAAAAGACATCAGACGCATTTGGAGATACGATATCCTGCGTACAATTTTTCACCACAGCCTCTAAATGCAATTTCACTCTGCTTGGTTGACGGTTAATTACATGCACCGTAACATCGTCTTTCCCCACTTCAAAATAACCGCGCTTACTTACTTCCCCATCATCGATTTGATAGACAACATCAGTTCCGCCATGCACCTCGATGATTTCATAAACCCCGCTTTCCTGCTGTTGCAGCACCTTCGTCCAATGATTTTTTGCATTTAGTTCAAACATCTGCTTGCGCCCATTATGCAGCAGTGTAATCTGAAACTGCTCCTCTGGCTTAGGCATCTGCAAACTTCCATCTGCATCCTGGATATGCTTTTGGATGGTGATATCCGCTTTTTTATTGGAAGATACCACAACATTGACACAAACATGTTCTCCATTTAATTCAATACATACCACATCTTCAAATACCTGACCTTCGATTTCAAAACGCACCTTGTAATTTCCTTGAACACTTACCGTATATGCCTGTGGTTTCAGATCACACAAGCAATCACAAAATTCATTTTCATCTTGTAAGGTTAACGTATATTCTTCCTGTTTGCTTGTAACTGTGACAGCTATCTCATCCTTTGGCTTTGGCATCAATAAGGTACCATCCTCATCTATGCAGCCTTGAAATTCAATACAGCCCTTCTTTATTGCATGATTGATAATCGTAACACAAACATCCTGTTCATCAAGATCAACAACAGCACTTTCACATGGCAATTCATTGACAATATAGCTGACATGATCCGCATTTGCTTCACGAACTTCATAATGACCTTTTGGCAAATCATACAGACGCATACAGAAATCATTCTCATGCGATAAGACGATTTTACGTTTATACTCTTCACTTTCCACAATGACATCAAAACGTTCCCAGCGTTGTGGGCGGCGCAGTGTGCCATCTTCATCTTCTACTTGCTTGTTGATTTCCATACAGCCAATGAAATCTTCTTCATTTATCAGCGTGATATGCTTTTCTTCTCCATCATATAAGAAATAACCGGTATCTTGTAAACTACCGTTGATATCAAACAGTTTGCATTCATGCTCTAGTTCACTAATTTCATAATGCTGCTTTGCCAGATTGGTAAGACAGACACAGAAGTCATTATCGTGATGCAATTCATAAATCTCATGACAGTTTTTACCTTTTAATAAGATACGATAACAGCTGTCAGGATCTGGCATAATGATACGATCAGCACAGCGCAAACGCTTTTCAATACATACCATACCATGCATACGTGGTGTATTGATGATATCTACATCGATATCTTCCATACCTAAGGTAACATCAGCTGAGGCTACCGGTTTCCCGTTTATGCGATAGGTGACATCATAATCCTCACATAACTCGCGAATGCTATACTGTCCCTCTTCTAAATCATCAAAATATACACAGAAATCGTTGCGTTCATTCAGGTGGTACGTGTGTGTAAAACCTCTGCCCTTTAATTCAAATGTGAAACTATCTTGAGGACAAGGCATGACAAGACTTCCATCCTCTTGCTGTACATATTTAGTAACGGTTAGCATTCCACTGCAATCTCTAACTTGATTAATGATACCAATCGAAATATCATTTAATCCCAATGTCACCTTAGCAAAATTAGATTCTTCACCATTGATGACATAGCTGACATGATACCCCATCGTATCCTTTTGAATGATACGATATACTCCTTCAGCCAGATCATCCAATAATACACACCAACCATTGCTGGCTTTTAAGGTCGTATGCACACAGGTGTCAACACCTTCCACAAGAACATCAAATGCCTCTTTGGGCTGTGGAAGACGTGTCGTTTTATCACAATCCCGAATAAGGGTATATAGTTTTAAACGTCCGCTGTGTTTACGATGATTGATAATCAAAACTTCCTGATTACAGGTTCCCAGATAAACAAAGGCTTCCTCCATCACTTCACGATTCACCAGATAACTGACATCATAATTCTCACAATCACATTCACGTATCTGATATTCTCCCGGCTGTAAGCCTTCTAATAAAATACACCAGTTATTGGAAGAGCGCAGGGTATAGTTTTCACAGAAACAAGGACCGCTGACTTCCACACAAAATTCTTCATCTTGACTTGGTTTTACCAGCTCTTGACTGTTGGTTTCTTCATATTTACAAATTTTTAAAATACCGCTGCTGCAAGTACGCACAGAATTGATGATTTTTACCTCGTTGTCGCAACAATCATCAATCACAAAACGCGCACTGCTGCATTCTTTCCCTCCATTGACCTGATATTGTACCTGATACTCTGAATCACTGCATTCTCTGACTTCATAGCCTCCAAAACGCAGATCACAAAAGCTCATGCACCAGTCATTATCAACATTTAATTCAAAATCACGTTTACAGAAATAAGAGCTCAGTGAGACTTGAAAGCACTCATCTTTTTGAGGCTTTACCAAATCACCATTGGCATTACGGACATATTTACAAATACTCACACTGCCCCGATTGCGTTCTTCATTGATAATCGCAACACTGTTACAGCCTCCACACATGATATCAACAATGGCACTGGTACGCTCTGGTCCATCGTTCACACGATAGGTCGTCATATAATCTTTATCTGAACATTCTACGACCTCGTAACAGCCTTCACAAAGATCTGCCACATCGACACAAAAATTATTATTGGCATTTAATAAGAAGGTATCATTACGACCACAACCACACAACATGACCTTGAAAGAGTCCTTCTTATCCGGCTGTGTGATACAACCATCACAGCGACGAATAAACTTACAGATGCGAAGAGGACTTTCTTGTTGTGGATTACAGGTATTGTCAGGATCGGTATTAATAATCAGCACCGATGCTTCCTCACAGCTGTTTAATTCTAAATTGGCATAATTTGTTTCTTTTCGCCCATTGACGATATAACTGACCTCATAGCTGGCATTATCGCTGATTTCCGTAATATCATAATAGCCCGGTTCCATATCGAATAAGGTGACACAGAAATTATTTCGCTCATTTAAACGAATGATGCGATCTTGATTCCAGGCGATAATACGGACCTGAAATTCTTCAAAACGATTTGGCCGGCATAATTCACCGCAAGTGCTGCGAATGTATTTCTCAATGGTTATGCTGGTCGTATCACTTTGGGCATTGATGATTTGCAAATGATTTTCACCCTGTGTCATTTCAAAGACATTATCGACATTCGCCACATCGTTAAAGCTATAACTGACAGAAAAGCCTCGCTGTGGCATTTCTTCAATTGTATAACGATTTCCCACACGCAGTTGCTCAATGACGATGTGAAATTGGTTTTCCACATTCAAAGTGAAGCATTGTTCACATCCTCGCATATCCACGATACGTATTGGAAATTCCCATTGCGGATCTATTGGCATACGGCAGCCATCACGATCCAGCACTACTTTTTCAATATGCAATGATGTTAAAGGAATGCGACGATTGATAATTTCAACTTCTCTTGTTTCGCTTGATCTCTCGTCAAAAACAAAATTGATATAATCCATTTCACTTTCTTCACCATCTAGTTTATAGGTGATGGCATATTCGTCTTCATGTAACATCTGTTGGCCATTTTCATCCACCTGTACTAAAGCCAACTGTACTCCTTCCACATATTCCACTACGACACTGCCCGTACCGCTTTGCGCATCAATGGGAATATCATATTCACGGCATACGTCCTGTGAATCGCAAAGTTTGACATGACGCGTCGTTTCATGCAGCCATGGCGTTCCATCTTCCTGCTGCTCTCTTACTGTAATCCGCATGGTTCCTACAAAATCACAGGGATCATTTTCTATCGTTTCAAGAAAGCTAATGTGCAGCCTGTTTGCCAAGACTTCCTTTAAGCGTTTGCTCATCTTCATCCTCCTATCGTATATAAGCAATCCAATCCTTATACATTCTAGTATATGAGCCCGCCCAGAAATTGTTCTATGTACCGTTCGAAAAGATAGGCAAATTCCACATCATCATTTAAAAAAACCGCTAATTCCAAAGCGGTTCTACTTGAATAAGCAAATAAGGCTGATCATCCTTGCGTAAGAAATGTATCCGCAAGGTCACATACGTATCGTCTAATTGAAGTGTAATAACGATCGGTATAGATACTTCATTCATCCATTCATCATCCTTTACCTTATAGTATGTTCCTATTTCAACATGTCACAAGCTTATACATGAATATCATCATCAAAAATACAAATTAAGACCATATAATAAAAACTTAAAGCAATGCACATGATTATGCCATAAAGTAGAGAAAGTATTGCCGGTATCGCAATATTCACATTATCCAGGACACTTGCCATTAACGTAAACAGTTGTAAAAAAGGATTTGCTCGTGTCATGATATCAATAACGGCCGTTGCCGGAACCAATGAAATAGAAATCTCAAACATCGCATCCATACAGCTATAATATATGGCAGCGATTGCTCCCAAAGCAAGCAATGAGTAAAAGACGGATTGATAATGTCGTAAAATAATCAGCAAGGCATCTTTCAATATGCGCAAGGGATGCTTCTTACCATTTAGTATTTCCAAAATAGCAAATACTTGCCAGGGAATATAAAGCATAAGCAGTAGCAGCAAGATTGGTGTCAATAGATATTGTAAAAACGCCAGATCTTGATTTTCCATAAGTAAGTAGGATACAAAACTGCCCCCAGCCATCAATAGAAAAAACACACTTTGGGTCATAATCAGCGGTATGCGACAAGCTTTCATATCCACACGCAAATCATCATCTCGCTTTTTCTTTAGAAACTGATACAATACCAGCATGTACACATAAGCAGAAACAATGACTAACACATATAAAATCCCATAAAATAATAGGGTATTTCCATTCCAATACATGAAATTCGCCAAAATTGTATATACGGAACAATACAAAAAGCTAGTCAGCATTAAGAGCATGACAAAATTCTTTACTTGTCCTTTAAGATTTGTAAATTCCATAAATTCTTTCCATGCTTTCATATCCTTACCTCATTTTTCTCTATCAGATTTATTACGAGCGTTCTCTGCTCATTTCATATACATTTGCTAAAAAGGTATACAGCACGACAAGTATTACATATTGTACTAAGAAATACACAATACAAAATGCTAATAACAGCCAGATCGTTTCCATATGATCTGCCCCTTGCTGAACAAGTGTTAACAAAGCCTGTTCTAAGGAATCGCTCTCCTTAATAAATGGCTTTAATACCATGCTTAAACCAATTTGCGATAGGATATTCCACAGCACATAGAAACCACCTGCCCAAAATAAGGCGGATGCCTGTACTTTCATAATGTGCAATGGTTTTATGAATAAATCTTTAATGTGTGTATCCTGATCATAGATCAGCCAGGCAATGCAGGCATACCAATAGACGAAAAACAGGCTGAGAAACGCAGATACCAGCATGTATAAGATTGGTAAAAAGGCACATACACTGACAGCTATCTGCAAAAACAGTTGCAACAAGCTTAAGCATAAACCAATGACAATCTGTTCACCGGCCTTAGAAAAAGAATAGCGGATATCCTGTTTGCGGAAACGTAAACTTCTGACCCTTTGAATAAACAGAAAGAGCATCGTATTATTGACCACTACACAAAGCAGCGATAATGCCAAAGAAAGCAAGGTTGCTCCTAACCCATTACCCAAAAAACCGCCAACATTTTGGATGAGTGCTATTAGTAAGGAAACAAACAGCAGCCATCCATATAGAAATAGGAAATGCCCTTTTAACTGCGTTTTCACCTGCATCTTGATTTCATGATAAGTATCCATGTCCATCTTCCTCTCAAACACAGTGTATTATATCATATCGTCCGTAAAGAAAAAAGCAACATTACAATGCATGCTGCTTTCCTATGGCTTTTTCACAGGGAGTGGACACATACGTAACAAAGTAACGTGCCACCTTTTTTCTTCCCAAACATTTTAAAGCAATGCTTTCCTGATTACGCAATACGATATTGAGTACATCCAGATCATTGCGACTGCTGCTAATACTCCATTTTTCAACATCTTCCCAAAACAGCAAGAAACATTCATCCTTGCCATTATTTAAATAAAAGATGGCATATTTATCATAAAACTCAATCAACGTCACATCTTTCACAAACAGCAGATAATATAAAAACATGAACGTAATAACGATACCAATCAGATATAGACGCGTAAACATCAATGCTAAGCCTATCGCAATACAAACCAAGATAAACAGATAAGGTTTTGCGTTGATATGGTCAATCAATTCTCCATCTGTGGGAAGATTTCGGATTTTTAATATCTTACTTCTAACGTTCATCTTCAGACACCTTCTTATCTAAAATTTATTATATCTGAAAATTTATTTATATCAATAATATCACACAATTCCACTTATTTACTTAGATATTTTCGACAATCATCCTCTACATTTCCATATTCTTCTGACATTGCCTCTTCACTGCAAGCTTTTGACGTTTTTCTCTTATGATCCACTTCTTTTTCTTTGACAAAGCATACAATCTGACATAAGATAATCTTGTTATAGAAAGGTGGCGTCACATGGACATTTTTCATGAAATCAATCAATGGGGCAAAGGCTCTGTGTTTAAATATGGATTCTTAGATACCCTAATGATCATGTTATGTTTTCTAGTATGCGCTTATCTGTTAAAACGTCTTATCAATCGTTCTATTAAGCGCCATGTTAAAGTAAATACCAGATTTGTTATGCGCTTAGTGAAAATCACGTTATATACCATTGCTATTTATGGCTGTTTATCCCTATTAACACCATTTGAAAGCGTACTGGGCAAAGTATGGGGATCTGCCGGCATCATTGCGGTTGTGATTGGTTTCGCGGCACAAGAGGCTATGGGGAATTTTGTAAATGGTCTTTTGATCACAACGTTTAAACCATTCAAGATCGGGGATTTGGTTAAGGTCAATCAAGGGGAATATGAAGGCTATGTCGTTGATATTTCCTTACGGGATACCGTCATTCAAACATATGAAAACACCAAGGTGATCATACCAAACAGTGTTATGAATAAAGCGGTATTGGAAAACGTTAGTTTAAATGACAATACCAAAGGAAACTTTTTAGAATTGGATATTAGTTATGAAAGTGATATGGATAAAGCTATGCGCATCATCAAGGAAGAAGTTATGGCACACCCTAATTTTTTGGATCATCGCAGCCAAGATGAAGTTACAGCTGGTGTAGAACCCGTCATCGTCCGTCTGATACGCTTTAACGATTCCAGTATTACTTTGCGAACAACGGTTTATTCTACGTCAAATGCGGAAGGCTTTGCTTTACTATCTGATTTAAGAATTGCCATCAAGCATCGCTTTGATGCTGAGGGGATTGATTTTCCTTATCCACATCGCACAATTATTACAAAATCCCAACACCCGAATGCTAACGACGATTCTATAGAAACAAGATAACTTGATAAGAAAAATGACTTCGGAGAACCTAGGCGATACGTTCTCCTTTTTTATAATATTTTCAATATCTTTACAGAAACAAGCCCTTTTCATGTTATTTCTTTACATGTACTAACGATAACCGTAAAAACAATGGAAAATTGAAGGAACACTACTTATATAAAAAAAAGAGGCACTATGCCTCTAACAATCTTTCTTTACTTTGCTTTCCTTTTTGCACTTTTGCGAACACTCTTATCATGATTTCCAGGACGTTTTGCTCCTCTTCGTGTGGAACCATCCCCAGCATGACGATTGTTTCGTCTAGATGCATCACGAGTGTTATTTTTTGCCCCATCACGGCGATTCGTCTTGCGTTTTGGCGCACTGTCAATTTCAACCATGACTTCCTGTTTACGAATGGTCGTACGCTGCATGTTATTCAACACAATGTCTACTTTATCTGCTGCAATATCAACCAAAGAGAAATTTGGTCGAACATCAATACGTCCAATCGCTTTCGGACTCATGCCACATTCTTCAATAATTGCCGCCACGATGTTACCAGGTTGAATGCCATGGGTGCGACCTACGGAGAATTTCAATGTGATGGCATCAAAATCTGATGCATAACGTTTTACATTTTCTTCTTCCTCAATATCAATGACCTCATTCTTATAGTTCATAGAAATCAAAGCACTGATGATATTTTCAAGGGCAATGCCATCTGCCATCAAAGCATTGGCAATTTCTATACTTTCTTCCGTGATTCCTTCATCGCAAGCTTCTTTAACTTTGGCAATAAAAGCATTACGATTCGCTTCCATCATTTGAGCACTGGTTGGCAGGGCATGACGAGTGATATTTGTTTTTGTATAGCGGATGACATCTTTGATAGCACCGCGCTGTTTTCCCCCACTGATTAATGTGATAGCAAGTCCTTTTTTACCGGCACGACCCGTACGCCCTACCCGGTGTATGTAATATTCCATATCCTGAGGAATATCAAAGTTTACAACCAGATCAATATCGTCTACATCAATACCTCTTGCGGCAACATCTGTCGCAATCAAGATAGGACTTGTCCCATTACGGAATTGTTCCATTACACGGCTACGGAATTCTTGTTTCATATCTCCATGCAAGGAAGTCGCTTTAATATCATGCTTATTTAATTCTTCGCATAATTCATCTACCATCTTTTTGGTATTACAGAAGATCATACACAGATCAGGATCATAATGATTTAAAAGAACCCGCAAGGCATTCGCTTTTTTGCCTCGTGGTGCTTCATAATAAATCTGTTCCACAGTATCTATCGTACGTTGAGAAGATTTAATTTCTACACGTACAGGATCTTTTTGAAACTGTTCGGTGATTTTTAAAATCGCTTGTGGCCATGTAGCTGAGAATAAAATTGTCTGATGCTCATTATCCGCCGGCATCATAGAAAGAATCTCTTCAATATCTTCCTTAAATCCCATGTTCAGCATTTCATCTGCCTCATCCAGAATGATCATGTTGACATCCTGCAATTTCAAGGTACGGCGATTTAGATGATCCATAATTCTTCCTGGTGTACCTACCACGATACCACAGCCGCGTTTTAACAGCTGAATCTGGCGATCAATGGGCTGACCACCATAAATCGGAACAATTTTTACACCTTCCTTATACTTGGAAAACTTGCGCAGTTCAGTTGCGACTTGCGTCACTAATTCTCTGGTTGGACAGATGATCAGTGCATTTGGAAACTTATTTCCAGGAATAACTTTTTCGATTGCTGGAATACCAAATGCGGCTGTTTTACCTGTTCCTGTATTAGAACGACCCAGCACATCTTTTCCTTCCAGAATGCATGGAATGGATTGTGCCTGAATGTCGGTTGCATTTTCGTATCCCATTTCCTCAACAGCCTTCATAATTTCGCTGCTGATTGGTAATTCATTAAATGTTGTCATTGTTACCTTCTTTCTATCATTCGCGATAGCTTTCACTTGACGCGATAACTCACTAAGTTTATCACATGTTGTTTCACACCGTCAATTCATTTCTTTTACATACTACCCAAAAAAGACCTAACTATTCGCATATCTCCCATATGTATCAAAATGTAACCTCTTTCCTGAAATACAAAGATGTGCTATAGTTAAAGAGGAGTAAGTTTACATGAAAGCGTTAAAACCGCAGATGATACGCATACTCATCCCCAATTACATTATATATATACCAATAACCGTCATCAACCACGGTTAAAAAGGTTGATAGAAAGGAAGCGTATATTGTAAGAATGACTGCTTAGATGCGTCATTATTCAGATATACCAGATAATCAGATGAAATTACGAAAATTACTGGCTGTATGGCTACTGTGTTTCGCTATGGCCGGCTGTTCTTCCAACGATAGTCCTTCCATGGAAGAAATCGATTTCCGTTTAGAAAATGCAGGATATGAAGTAACAGGCTATAAAGGCTCGGAAGATAAAATTATCGGTATGGTAATTATAAAACTCAATACAAAAATAACGTTAACGAATGAAAAAGGTAAATTGTCCAGCATTACGTATATGGATACGTTATCAAAAAATCAATATACCATTGATGTAACCAATGATTCTGCCATGTCCATCGTTAATCATAAACAGCAGGTATGCATGTATGATATTGAAGGTGGCAAGCAACAAAAAAATCCATCCATCTGTGATCAAAAGGATGAAGAACACGGCAAAAAATTGCATGATGATTTTTACGCTTTCTTAAAAGAACTTGATATTGATGTATCTGAATTGACGCAATATTACAACTGGTTTATGACGGATTAGGATGTTTCGTTGATTAACCTTTTGATATCTATGCAAGTCCTTCCCTTTTATCAATATCTAATTGAGTAGGAGGAAACAATTGAGTTTCCAAGCTCTCACACCACCTAGTATGTCCCATACCTGGCACACCACATAAAGAAGACCCTGACAAACAGGGTCTTCTTCACTATAGGGGATAGAATGATCAATACGTAAATAGGGATAGTCTTCGGGGATTATTTACGCATAGTAGCAGTTCTCACTGCCATCGTTAGTATACAATATAGCGAATAGAAAGATTTGTCGAATTATGTCAGACGCTTCATTTTTTTTCACAAATCGTAATTTGGTCCTTTATGAAATCATAAAAATCTTCATATAATACAAATTGTATGGCATTCTCTTGTTCATAAGCAACATAACAAATATCACGGCTGTCATAAATAATTTCATAGGCATCCTGCTTTGTATAGATGATTGATAAAGGTATTTTATAACGCGTTTTATTGCCGTTTACCATCTTATCTTCATATGCATAATGCGTACTAACATAAACCGGATATGTTACAGACATGATCTGCATTTCACCTTTTTCAATATCCGGAAGATAAAAATCAACATCATCCTGCTCAATATAGGCATGAGGGAATTGCTGTTTCGCCGCCGTAAGTATCTTTTCTTTATCTAAATTCAAAAAACTTATCATTTTTTACACCTCCCCATCATGGTAACATGATATCACATAACCATGGTTGGATTCCACATAATTTACCACAGATTCAACATACTTATCTGATGACTTTTTACTATACTATAGTCAGCAGGAAGGAACTAACCTCCTGCTAAGTATGACATATTTTCCCCTCAAAATTTCATACTTTCTCCCTTTCAAAAACATAATAATTTAAAGAAAAGAAACGAGAGCTTCCCCCTAAGTTCGCGTTTCTTTTCTTTATCCTATGCAAGAGATGTCTATCTAGCCAAAGCCTCATCGCTACAGATAAAAAATGTTATCTGCAGAGCCAGCAGAACATCACATAAGATTCTTCATACCTTCCTATTTCCATAGTACGAATAGAAAAAACCGCAGTTGCTATGATGTACCCTTAAAAGTAGACCTAAAATCAAACGATGGAAGGCCGATCAAAACATGGCTTTCCGTTGCTAATAAGCGATCCTTCTTTTCAGTTTCCCATAATTCAAAGAAAAACAATGCGATTTACACATAATTTTCCATACTCCTTACATACTTATCTCACATCTTTTTTGTATACTATAGTCAGCAGGAAGGGATATGACCTCCTGCGGTAAGTATGATGATTCCCTCAAAAATTCATACTTTCTCCCTTTCCATTTAATATACTATAATTTATCAAGCAAAAAAGACGTTTCCCCAAGTAACGTCTTTTTTGTTGGATGTTCTATTTTTTTAAGGCATATGCTTTTTATAAACTTCATAAAGTATTAGGATGAGCAGATTATAGATTTTTGTTTTAACCAAATTCTTTCATCACAAATTTATAACTTATGGATATGATGGCTTTTTAGTATACTAGGTGTGTGCAAAAGGGTTTACCTTACCTATAAATGTGACCAGTTTTCCAAATGACAAATCACACTACTCTTTTCCATAAATTAAAGGAAAAAGGTACAACGCCTTTTTGTTTATGATTTAATAAAAGAAAGAATACCTATCTCTTTTTTTCCAGAAAATTTCTCACATATTTTTACATGATTCAACGAAACTTGTCTGACATCCTTTTATTATACTATAGTTGACAGGAAGGAGTTCCTGTTAGAAGTATGACTAAATTTCCCCTCAAAGTTATTCATACTTTCTCCCTTTCAAAATTGAGTTTGAGTTAAGAAAAGAAGTACCATCCCTCAGGTACTTCTTTTCTTTGTATAGATATAATTTAGAAAATAAGCTGCATCAGCTCATATAATATCGGCACCAATAACGCAGGCAATAGATTGCCGATACGTATCTGTTTGCCAAAAAACAAATTAATACCGACACCAAAGATCAATACCGATCCAACATAAGATAAGTTTTGAGTCAAAGCATCAGAAAAAATAGGCGCCATGAAGGATGCCAGTAAGGTAATACCTCCTTGATATATGAGTAATGGCAAGGCCGCAAATATTACACCGATTCCTAATGCAGAAGCAAATACCATGGAGATAACGCCATCCAAAATAGCTTTTGTGATCAACATAGTAGGATCATGAAGCAAACCATCCTGTAATGCCCCAACGACTGCCATAGCCCCCACACAAATAATCAGACTGTTACTGACAAAACCCTCCACAAAGCGGCTATCACTGGATTTAGTTAGCTTCTTCAGATATTCTGCCAATGCCTCCATACGATCTTCTAGTCGTAATGCTTCTCCCAATAATGCCCCAATGCCTAAAGAAAAAATTAACAGCATAGTTCCACCGGAGATAAGCGTTGCCCCTTCTACCTTCATCATGCCACTGATAGCACCGCTAATCCCTATAAACATTGTACAAAGCCCAAGAGCTTGCATCAACAAATCGCGCATACGGGAAGGCAAACCGCCTTTCACAAATAATCCGATACCGCCACCGATAACAACAGCTATTACATTGATGATCGTACCCATGTCCCAAACCCTCTTTCTATCTTGTGTTTCACTGTACACGGAAGAAAAGTAATTGTCAACAAATATTTTCAAACATATGACATTTTCTTTCATATAACATGAAAATAATATCATTCCATTTCCATCACCATGTAAATTTTGTCGTTTAGCTTAATCTGTAAGCGCAGAAACACATAGGCAAAAAAAGAATTCCTGTAAGATCCATGTTAAACAACAGATCATACAAGAATACGTTTCTATTTATAGTAACGATGTTCTTTTAGATAACTTTCTTGAGTTCATTCATTAACTGTGCTTTTGGCATAAAGCCCTGTAGCTGTGTCATTGGCTGTCCATCTTTAAAAATAATCATAGTAGGAACTGACATGATGCCAAAACGCATTGCCAATTCACCATCCTGATCGACATCTACCTTTACAATATCCAGTTTTTCTTCTACTTCCTTTGCGACTTCTTCTAATACCGGAGACAGCATCTTACAAGGACCGCACCACGTCGCAAAGAAATCAACTAAGACAACACCTTGTGCAATTACCGAATCGAATTCAGATTTGTTTATAATTTTCATAGTCATTACCTCCAACTGTTTACAGTATAGCATGTTTTTTTTATTTCATGCATTTAAATGCCCAAATGCTTATGAATTGCGGCCACGATTCCATCTTGCATATTGGTAGCCGTCACATCATCCGCAATTCTCTTTACATTCTCCATCGCATTTCCCATGGCAATACCAAGCCCAGCCATCTGCAGCATTTCTATATCATTTTCCCCATCACCAATCGCCATCATCTCATCCAGTTTGATACCGGTAAGCATTTCTAATTTCTTTAATCCATATGCTTTTGTCACGTTTGGCATCATCACTTCTAACCATTTATCACTTGTTAAACCGATCCAATAACGGTCCTTTAAATCCTCTTTCGCCCGTTTAGCGACTTCTTTCATGACATATGGCCAATAAGTTACGGATATTTTATTTACATCTTCAATAATCTCTTCTTTTGTATGAATATAGCGTAAATCCGGATAACCTTGACGATTATCCATCATAAATTCAAATGCTCCTCCGGTCCATGGAAAATCATTTGGCAAAGAATGCAATTTGCGATACGCTTTCTTTTCTTCCAATAAAGCCGGTGGATTATAATCATACATTCCCTCATCCATATTTCCTATGATTTCTACTTTCCATTTTGAGAAATAGGTAAATACTTCTTGAGCGTTTTCTTTTGGCATCCGACCATCCACATGACGCTTCGCATGTGCCAGATCATACACCGCCATACCATTAACCTCAATCAAATAGCCGCCATATTTCTGCATCTGTAGCTGTTGTGCATACGGTAATAATTTAGCATAACTGCGCCCGCTTGCCAAAGCTAAGATGATTCCCTTTTTCTGTGCTTCTAATAATATATTTTTGGTATTTTGCGAAATGGTATTATCACTGCGTAATAAAGTGCCATCCATGTCCATTGCGATTAGTTTTATTGTCATAAACACCCTCCCAGCATAAGATGCATCTATGTTCATTATACACATTTTACGATGAATTTCATTACTTTTCTCATTTGCAAAAAAGTGTTATACTACTGGCAATGGAGGGATATCAATGAAATTGCAGAAGACCAACGCCATGCGTTTGTTAGATAAAGAACAGATACCTTATGAAGTATTTACTTATGCCCATGGCAAAGAAGCTATCGGTGGTACACATGTTGCTGAGTTACTTCAACAAAATCCCGATCAGGTGTTTAAAACGCTAGTGACCATTGCCAATACCAAAGAATATCTTGTCTTTGTGATTCCGGTGGCACAGGAATTAGATTTGAAAAAGTGCGCAAAGGCAGCAAATGTTAAAGCTGTCGAAATGATTCATGTAAAGGATATAAATAAAATAACCGGTTATATCCGCGGAGGTTGTTCTCCTATTGGAATGAAAAAAAGCTATCGAACCTTCCTGCATGAAAGTTGTTTAGCTTTTTCCACGATCATGTTTAGCGGTGGCAAGATTGGTTATCAGATTGCCATGGAACCAAGAAAACTGATAGCACTTATTCACGCTCAAACAGCCGATATCATAAAATAAGGTCCTCTAATAGGACCTTATTTTATGATCTACCAGACTATTTTTTAGCCCTTGCAGGATAAAAAATATATTTATCCAATGCTTTCGCGATTCCCATCTGATCATTGGTATCCGTAACATCATATGCATAACGTTTTAACGATTCCATCGCGTTCCCCATCGCGATTCCATAACGGACACTTTGAAACATGGTCAGATCATTTTCGGCATCGCCAAAGGCCATCATTTCATCTGGCGAGATATGATTTTCTTTACCGATTTTCAATAAAGCACTTCCCTTACTGACACCCTTTGGCATAATCTCGATCCATGCCGGTCCGACTTCGAGTATGTCATAATCACTTAATTCGCGGCGAATACTGTTCAAATGCTTTTTAAAATATGCGGCAGTTTGAATCAAAACGAATTTATTTATATCCTGTGTGATTTCATATTCACAATCCTGAATAGGTAAAAAGCGTCGTTTGCCTTGATTAAAACCATAATCCATTGGTGCACCAAACAGTAAGCTGCGGATTTTTTTCTTTGCTTTTAACTTTTTGCTGATGAAATCATAGTTATCATAGCCACAACAACTAATAACTTCAAAATCGTATTTCTTTCCCAAACGCATAACGTTTTTCGCATCTTCTGCCCCAAAAACGCCATCTACATAATATTCCTTTTTTGCAAAATCATAAATGATCTGCCCATTCACACCAGCAACGAAATTTTTCCCTTCTTCCAAATGCAAAGGTTTACTTACAAAGTCAATTCCACCTTTATCACGTCCTGTCGCTATCGCAATACTGATTCCCATTTTTTGCACTTCTAGTAAGCGTTTCTTCGTTTCCTCATCGATGGTTTTTTTACTTGTCAACAAGGTACCATCTAAATCTAACGCTATCAATTTTATTGCCATATCCTCACTCACTTTCATTCTCCATTATAGACCAAACATAAAAAAAGTAAATGTTTAACAGATAGAAAAAGAAAAGAGGTTCTTCATCAAGAACCCCCATGTATCTTATAATTTAGCTGCAGCCTCTTCATCAACGATAACGACAACATCCGGATGATTTTGTAATACAGATGCTGGACATGCTGGATCTACTGGTCCATTTACCATTGCGGCAACGGCATCTGCTTTATTTGCGCCAGAGGCAACCAACAGAATCTTCTTAGCTTTCATGATAGTAGCAATACCCATGGTAATTGCCTGTGTAGGAACTTTATTAATATCATTTTCGAAGAAGCGAGCATTATCAGAACGTGTTTTTTCTGTTAAGTCAACAATGTGCGTTTCTTCAGTAAATGGTGTACCTGGTTCATTGAAACCGATATGTCCATTTCCACCGATACCTAATACCTGAATATCAACACTGACATTTTCCATTGCTTTTTCATAGCCTTCACAATCTGCTTTTGTATTTCCATAAGGAACATGAATCTTATCTTCTGGAAGATCAATGCCATGGAACAGATTTTCATGCATAAATGTCCAATAGCTTTGGGAATGGTTACGGTCAATACCTACATATTCATCCAGATTGAATGACTGACATTTTGCATAGCTGGTACCATTTTCTTTATGATCCTTGATCATATTTTCGTACAGACCGATTGGACTGCTTCCCGTAGCTAAGCCTAAAACAGCTTCGGGTTTATTTGCTACTACTTCTTTCATCACCTTGAATGCTTCTGCACTCACTTCATCGTAATTCTTAACTTTAATTACTTTCATTAAATTTCTCCTCCTTGCATATTACACACACCCTTATTATAACGCTTTGTTAAAGCCTTTTCAATGTAGAAAGACAAAAGAATGATTTTCTCAGATAGCAATTTCTATTGCATTATAAAAAGGCAAAATTTGCCTTTTTACTACATCCAGTACGTAGCATATTCCTTATGTTTTTCCGCCCATTTAAGAGCATAAGAGCACGTCGCTGTACTTTTGCGTTGTTCCTTTTCTAATAGACTTTGATAAGCTGCCATCAGTTGTGCGGCAACGCCCTGTCCACGCAGACACTCATCAACAAAGGTATGATCAACATTATAATAATCTCCTTCATCTGTATAGGTCAGCTCTGCCAACAGTTTGCCCTCTTGCATCAGATAAATACGCCCGCGTTCCATCTGAAAATGCACTAGAACACCTCAATCGTATAAGCTGTGGTAAATGTTTTGCCTGGGCTTAACAGCATCGTGCCTTCACGATGGTAGAAATCTTCTTTGACCTCACTAAAGTCCGCATGTCCATACCATGGCTCTAAGCAAATAAATGGAGCACCTTTTTTTGCTGTCCAAATAGCGACATATGGATAACCGGCAATGCTGATAGTAGCCCCATGACCCTTAGGCCCTTTTAAGGTCAGATAGGCACTTCTAGCGTCTTTATAAATTAAGGTCGCAAAGTTTTCGATTTCTTCATAGCTGCATGGCATGTCTTTGATCACAACATCCTTTAATTCATATGGATGTTTTTTATCAGGATCAAATACCAACTGTTGCATATGCTCTTCGTTCGTGAAAGATAAAGTGTATTCCTCAAATTTCTCACCTTCACATAAAGGGCAGTTAAATCCCGGATGTAAGCCAAAGGTAAATGGCATTTCATTTTCTCCGGTATTTGTAATATGATAAGTAATCGTTAATTTATTGTCTTCTAATGTATAAGCAATTTCATAATGGAATGGGAATGGATACTGTGCTAAGGTTTCTTCGCTGCTGTCAAGTTCCATGATAACTTCCTTACCATCGTCTTTTTTACAATGTAAGGTTGCATAACGAATAAGACCGTGATTTTTCATTGCATACGTCTTCCCATCAATCTGATAATCCTTTGTATATGTGTTTCCGATAATTGGAAACAGTGAAGGATTTTTGCCTCCCCAGTTATCATTATCACCTTGCCACATATACTGCAAGCCAGTTTGTTTATCCGTAAAGCTGTAAATTTCTCCTCCTTTTTCCACAAAGGTTACTTCATAACGTTCATTTTCCAGTTTCATGCGTACATCTCCTTTTTTCTATATGTTTATTATATCACGAATATGATATCGCTTAGATAAGATTATGTTCTTTACAGAAATGATATAAACCATCCTCATCAATATGGCCACACACCACATCCGCAGCCGTCAATGCTTTAGGATTTGCATTGCCCATGGCAACACCAACACCGGCTGCCTTTAACATATTGACATCATTAGCCCCATCGCCAAAGCATATGATATCCTGCATGGCAACGTTCCATTTCTCACATAAATGGGCAATTCCTTTACTTTTATCTATATCACGGGCAGTAATTTCTAAGGTATGACGTGAATGTTCCACAATAAAGCTTTCTTGTAATAACTGCTTTATTTCTTCTGCCTGCCGTTGTTCACTCGGATAGGCTAGCATATTATACACCTTTTCATTTTCATAGGGCTTTTCTATTGGCATATTTAAATATAGTTTAAAAAATTCATCAAGGATGCGAGCATCACCGTAATGAGCGATGCAATCATCAGCGAAAGTAGAATAGCGTACTGCTATTTTTTCTTTCTTTGTATAGTCTAATAATTTCTGAATTTCATCCGTTTGCATAGGACTTTCTTCAAATACTTCATTTCCTTCCATGACCAAAGCACCACCATCATAAATACAGGCATCAAAGGCAAATTCACGGAAAAAGCGGGGCAGATTGCTTGTTTCAAAACGGCATCGGCTGGTCGCAAAACCAACCTTATAACCATTTTCTTTTAACTTATGTAGGGTATATTGTGTAGATTGGGGAAAATCATGTACACGATGGGTATACAAGGTACCATCTACATCAAAAAATAAGGCTTTTATTTTCTTCATAGCTTACTCCTTTACTTCATCATCAAACATCTTACCACAGAAAAAGCGGCATGGACTGATACGATTCTCAAAAGTAGACAGTACAAATAATTAAAACGTACTGAATAC
>NZ_CEVYEL010000014.1:0-59062 GCF_982403165.1 Longicatena sp. | reverse complement strand
CAAACCACTGATTTTAAAGGGTTTGCAAAAAAATAACAAAAATATTAGCACTCAAGTGTTGACAGTGCTAAAACAAGTGCTATAATATAAGCGAAGATAAGGTAAGACCTTATCGGGTAGTGTTTCATAAATATGAAAACAAAAAAAGAGGCGATGTATATGAAACGGCTGCCAGGATTATTCAATGACTCATTCGATGAAGTGTTTAAAGATCCTTTCTTTTCTCGCAATATGGAGTATATGAAAACCGATATTCGTGAGAAAGATAACACCTATATCTTGGAAGTAGAACTTCCTGGATATCAAAAAGAAGATATTCATATGGAATTACAAAATGGATATCTCAGCATTCAAGCTGCCCATCATCAGGTAAAGGAAGATAAAGATGATAAGGGTAATCTGATTCGTCAGGAACGCTATAGCGGGACATGCAAGAGAAGCTTTTATGTCGGTGATAACCTGATGGAAAGTGATATCCATGCCAGCTTCCAAAACGGTGAATTAACAATTACATTCCCTAAGGAGGCTCCTGAAAAGGTCGAAGAATCACGTTTCATCCCAATTGAGTAACGTATAAAAAAGGAAGGTGTATCGTATGATGAAATTATTACCAGGTTTATTTAGTGATGCATTTGATGACATGTTTTATGATCGCAGTAATATGAAAACCGATATCCGCATGAAGGATGGCAATTATGTATTGGATATGGAATTGCCTGGATATCAGAAAGAAAACATTCAGATGGAACTTAAGGAAGGCTATTTAACCATCCATGCATCCCGCAATACAACAAATGAAGAAAAGGATGCCAAAGGCAATCTGATTCGCCAGGAACGTTTCTCAGGCTCTTGTTCAAGAAGTTTCTATGTCGGCGAAGGCATTACGCAGGAGGATATTAAAGCAAGCTTTGATAACGGAGAGTTGCATGTGCTGATTCCGAAAGAAGCGCCTAAGAAGGTCGAAGAAAAACGTTTCATTCCAATTGATTAACTATGCTAAACAGGGTATTGAAAACCCTGTTTTCTTTTTATCAATGAACAAATTGATAGAAATATATGCTATACTAATACCATGAGGTGAAAAATTTTTATGAAATCATGGACAAAGGATGCAGTGTTTTATCATATCTATCCACTAGGTTTTTGTGGATGTGAGCAGTTCCATCAAGAGCAACAAACAAGTCGTATTTTAAAAATTAAAGAATGGATTCCCCATTTACAAAAAATGCATATCAATGCCTTATATTTAGGGCCTGTATTTGAAAGTTATGAACATGGTTATGATACAAGTGATTATCGCAAAGTAGACAATCGGTTAGGCAGCAATGCTGATTTTCGGGAAGTTTGTGATGCTTTGCATAAAGCCGGCATTCGCATCGTATTAGATGGCGTTTTCAATCATGTAGGGCGTTATTTTTGGGCATTTCGTGATGTTATGGAAAAGCGTGAACAATCCCCTTACTGCAATTGGTTCCATAATCTAAACTTTCAATGGGATAACCCCATGCATGATGGATTTACCTATGATACATGGGAAGGACATTACAATTTAGTTAAATTGAATTTACAAAATGAAGAAGTTGTTCAGTATTTATTAGAAAGTATTGCGATGTGGATGGATGATTTCCACATTGATGGTTTGCGCTTAGATGCTGCAGATTGTATTGACCCTGCCTTCTTTCGACGCTTAAAACAATTTTGTGAAGAACATAATCCTGATTTTTGGTTAATGGGTGAGATTATCCATGGTGATTATAACCGTTGGGCAAATCCGGATATGTTAGATTCAGTAACCAACTATGAATGTTATAAAGGTTTGTATTCTTCACACAACGAAAAGAATTATTTTGAAATTGCTTATTCCTTAAACCGTCAGTTTGGTGGTAATGGAGGTATTTATAAGGATCTAGTTCTATATGATTTTGTGGATAATCATGATGTAAATCGTTTAGCTAGTACGGTAAAGGAAGAACGTGATCTGGCAAATATTTATACCATGTTATATGCAATGCCGGGGATTCCATCAATTTATTATGGTAGTGAATATGGCATCAAAGGCACAAAACATGATGGCAGTGATGCCGATATCCGCCCTTGTTTAACTTTGACAGAGCTTGCGACAGAAAATACGGCATTATTTTCTCATATCTGCAAACTGGGAAAAGCTTATGACGCTTTACCGGCCTTAAAGCATGGCGATTATCAGCAAGTTATCGTACGCAATCAACAGTTTGTCTTCGCTCGTAAAACGACTGAACAATGCGTATATGCAATTTTCAATGTCAGTGATGAAAGTGCTGATATTGATTTTCCAGTACAATCTGCACATTTATATGACATGTTAAATGAAAAAGCCTACAATTGCTTGGAACATCATTTTATCATTTCGATGCCTGCTAAAAGCTCCATGCTGCTGGTGGAGAAGGAAGATGTAGCAGCTGTTTCTTCAACACCAAGTGATAAAGCAGTAACCTTGCACAACACAGAAACACAAAATGAAACTACGACGAAAAAGAATGCATCAGTGCAGGACGCAACAGCTGTACCAAAAGCTCCGCTTCCAAAAGCAGATGGTTATCCAGAAGAAGATGCTTCACAGCTTGCCATAACAACACCTTCTATTCCTCTTGGCGTTTATCAACACTACAAAGGAAAACGTTATGCTTTATTATATATTGCAAAACATTCAGAAAATGAAGAAGCTTACGCGGTTTATCGACAGCTGTATGGCGATGGTAAGGTATGGGTAAGACCATTGCGTATGTTTGTTGAAGAGATTGAAGTTGATGGTGAGAAAACACCTCGTTTTACGTATCTTAAACCCTAGTAAAAAAAAGTCCAAGCGGACTTTTTTTTATACATTATCATTTTTCATACTTTATCATATTAAATTATGCAAGATAGATGCCATACAATAACTTCTTATGACAAACCTTTGTCCATCTACCAAATACTCTAGATGATAGCTTTTTTAAATTCTGGATTATTTCATAATGACTTATTTACCATGTGCTGCAATAAGCTGCAAGGTTGTTTGAATACAAACATCCTCTTTCGTGCTGACTTCATTAACGGTCGTTGACTTAACGTGCACATCCGGCTGTGTCTTGATCTCATCGTTGATATTTCCATCTTCATCTACACCTAAGCATATAGCCATACGTATCACTATGCCGCTGTTAGGCAATGCAAATAATACAGGATCACTTCCAATACCATCTCCGCCACTCACTCCTCCAACAATCGTTGCTGCTTTGCTTTGTTTTAGAAAGTTAGCCAGCATTTCACTAGAAGAGTACACATTTTCATCAATCAACAGATAGATTGGTTTCTTAAAACGAATGCTATCTTTCGCTGGTACCACCTTCATATCACCTACAATGCCATGTGAGAATTGAGAAAATTCTGATTTTGGGAAGCGGATGTTTGGAAGTTTCATATCCGTAATACGTTCTCCTTCAATCATGTTGGCATATTCCCCATCTTTCAAGAAGACATAAGAAGTTACCGTGATTGTTTTATCCACGATCTTTGGCAATAACATTTCAGACCAATATAGCGAGTTCCCTCCACCATTGCCCCGGATATCCAAGATCAATGCCTTTGCGGATTGATTTGCTTTTAAAAAGGAGGCGAGCATTTCTTCATCTTTTTTACTCGTTTCCAGAGATAACATTTTAGGAATGCGGATATACATAACCTGTCCATCTAATAGAAGTGCTTTTGCATTTACCGTAACATTCTCATCCGTTGCTGCATTTGGTAAAACATAATCACAGAACTGCTTCTCATCAAAGCCATAGTGTTCATAAACAGCTTTTGTTTTCAACTTTTTTATCATCTGATAACGATAATCCCTAGGTTGTTTCGCAAAACTTTGTTCATATAGTTTCATGGTATACATCAGCGATTGTGTATCTTGTATGCGCTGTGTATGACCATTGTGTAATTTTTCCAATACACCATCAATAATATTCTCAAAATCATTCATAGATGTACAACTTTCCACCTTATCACGTGCTGCTTTTTTTGCCTTCTCCCATTGCAAATTAGACAAACGTTCACTCATTTCTAAAAATGGATAATTTTCTTCAATGGTTTTGATGAAATAATCAAAATCCTTCAGATATTTTTGTTCGTTAGTACGGGAACAACTGCTTATGAATAGTACCAAAAGTAGTGATATCATCATGATTTTACGCATACACTTCTATCCCCTTTCAACCTGTTTTTCTTTTATCTTCATAAGTACTTTATTTTTAAGCTCTCTGATACATTCATAGGATAATGGCATAGCTGCCTTAATCTCTTCGACAAAGGAAGTTGGGAAATAGGCTGCCGTTTGTAAAACTGACAACAACATCATTTCGCGGCAATTTTTGATAATAAAGCGGCAAACTTGCTCATCCTGAATGTGTGTGAAAACGACCTTTTCAAGGAAAACCCATAGTTTTTCCAATAAGGCTTTGCGTTCTGCCTTATTACATATAGTAGCTAAGGTATGATGGTGATGCTGATCATCTTCTACAACATCTTGTAAATCATCTGCTACCTGTAAAGTAAAGCCAAACAGCATACAAAACTCCTGTTGCACATCACTTAAATGCCCATCGATTAAATAACCATCCGCTAAGACGCTAGTACCACCTTTCCAAATGGAAATTTCAAGTACGTCCTTCTCAGGTATCGTTTGCTGTTGACGCAAAGATTGTTGCTGTCCCTCTTGGATCAAATATAGGCTTTGATACACATCTTGATAACTTGATGGTGCATACTGATGTTCTATTTTTTCCACCAATTGATGCATCTTATTGGCATACGGATGTGCAAAAGCTTCTGTATGATGATGCAGTCGCCGCATGAACCAGTGATTAAAAGCCTTCTTTTCTTCCTTATCCATAAGGGTATCGTCTAACACATTATCAGAATATGGATACAGCATACTATAACCAAACATGGCTTGATGATATTGTATGGGTTTTTGAAAAGCAACTTCTAACATCCAAATGATCCACATATTGCGTAGTGCCTGAAATACCTCTTCAGCGTGAAGATTTTCATCAAAAGCTTTCGCATCATCAATAAATTTTTGGGTGCAAGTTTCAAATTGCTGCTGATCTTGTTTAGACATCCAAGAGATATCAAGGAATGCAGGAAGCAATGCTTTAATTTCCTGCACATCCTCTGTCATATGACTAAGCTGTTCCTGTAGTTTTGCTTCATTATGTTTTCTTTCCGTTTCATCATATGGTGGAAAAGAAAGTGGCTTTCCAGAAGTTTGCTTCCAAAACAACTTTGTGCTTTCGCATAGTGTCTGAATATCACGCATGATCAAAAGCGATTTCCACACTGCCAGCCTGGCAGTCAATATCTAGTTGATTTTTCGCATCATTACGTACACTGATTTCATTCGATAATCCACTATAGTCTTGCTCTCCAAGTTCAACAGAGCCCACTTCATTTTTTATCTGATACCCATACTGATTCTCTTTATCTTGTAAGTACAGATTTACACTACCGGCCTGACAATCAATTTTCGTTTTACCGCGTAAATCACCGGAAACATCAATACTTCCTGCCTGTACATCAAATTCGCTGTGCTCACTCACCATTTCTTTCATATCTATGCTGCCCGCCTGCGCTGACAGTTCCATTTTACGTGAAACTTGTACCTTTTGCATTTCTACTTCTGTAGCGTCACCATCTACTATCAGATCTTTTAAACGCAGACCTTGAACCGTTAAATGACCTGTGGAAGCATCAATTTCTAACTTTTTCAATAAGTCCTCTTTTTTCAATGTGATATCCAAACGTGCTTTATGTAGAAAATGTTTATTTTTCACATCTACTTTCATGGTATTTGTACTCCTAGAAACACTAACCTGATTTTCATAAATATTGGAAAAACGCAAGCTGTTGTTATCACCCACACGTATCGTTGTGTTCACGGCTGCTACGTTTAATTCTAACTTGTCTACATCATCAAAAGTTTGTGAGAATGTTTTCGTTTTTGAAATGTCTTCAGCGACCTCTTCAAGGTGAATACCAAAGCTACCATGAAAGGGCCACCAAGGAGCTGTTTGGTTATCAACTCGTAAATAGGCAATATCCCCATTTTGCACAATTCCCATGCCAATGCAGAAAGCACCGATGATGACACAAATTATGGAAATGATTAAAGTTACTTTTATCCCATTATGCTTTTTCATAATGCTTTCCCTCCTTTGCTTTGTGATAAAGGTTTGTTACAAGTCGCATGAATGCCGGCAACAAAGTACGAATCAACCAGATAAATAATAAGAGCAGCAAGATTCCCAATCCGATACATAACAAACCTCCGCCAATGGCAATCAATGCATTGCCTGGTGTTTCTAAATGATAAAATCCATTAACAAGTAAGGGAAAGCCTGTAAATGCAATCGCTCCTACGGATGCAAGACCGGCGATAGCAAAGGCTCCTATTGTTATAAATAGAGCAAATATCACTGCAACCAATGCCAACAGCAAAGGCAATGCGATGGGTAATGCACAGATACCAAGAATAATTGCAATAATGCTTTTTAGAGAAGATTTCTTGGTTGTATTTTGGTCATTTGCAAATGTCGTGTTATGACGTCGTATTTCTGCATCAGCTCTTATCTGTGCCGCAAATTTGTAAGGTGAACCAAGATCGGCTATGACCTGTTGCTCATTCCCTTCACCTGCATCATCAAAATATTCTTCACAATAAGATAATGCATCTTCTATTTCATCTTGTGATAATCCCTTTAAACGAACCCGAAGTTCTTCTAGATATTGTTGTTTACTCATCACAAACGCCTCCCTCTAAAATGTCTGTAATTTTACTGGAAAATTGTTTCCATTCCTCTACATATTCCTCATATTTGACTCTTCCTGTTTCTGTTAAACGATAATATCGTCTATTTCTGCCCATATGCTGCTGGTCATATGTCTCTAAATACCCATCTCGCATCAATCGACGCAAAACCGGATATAGTGTAGATTCACTCACGCTCATCACTACTTTTACTTCCTGGGTAAGCCGATATCCATATGTGTCTTCTTTATGCAAGGTCGCTAAAACACAAGCATCCAGCAATGCTGATCCAAGCTGAAATGTCATATACATCACCTTTCTTCCACAATATTATACATCGTATAGTATTATAATTCAATATATATTATATTTTAATTAATTAAATATGTAAAAACGCATAACATATAAAAATGCAGAGCTATTAATCATAAGCCATCTACTCTTATGAAAGAAACATTGTTGATGTAAAAACCTTAGTATACTCTTAAAATAAATGCGCATTTTTAAAGATTACCATAAGTAAGTAAAAAGTGTATTAAGCTCCATCTGATAAATAGTCTGGCGGATATTAATTTTTTACAAAAAGTTCTTGACGCTTAAAACCTATTTTGTTATAATTACGTGGCAACAGTTAAATGGCGCGTTGGAGAAACGGTTAACTCACATGCCTTTCACGCATGCACTCACGGGTTCGAATCCCGTACGCGTCACCAGTTAAATATATAAGGTAAGTTCAAGTGAACTTACCTTTTTTCAATAAGCGGGATGAGAAACACGTTACGGCTGTTTGGGCATGTGAGTTTTGATAAGTACATAAAAAAGACTGTTGTTTTTGATCAACAGTCCTTTATGCTCAACTATTTATTAATAATATCCATGATATTCTGATAATATGTGTAGCGTCCATCTACGTACTGTAAAGACTCATAAGCCAACGCTTTTGCTTTATTAAAGTCAATATCTTCATAAACAGATGCAAAGCGATAATAGATATAATCTTTGATTTGATTATCTCGTAAGATATAACCATAACATTCATCACCGTGCTGGAAATCACCATGCTTGATATATAAATCAGCAACATCCATCAAAATACGCAACTGATATTTTGTAAATAAATCATAATATTGAGATAATACGGCATATGCGAAATCTTCATAAAATTTCACATCGTCATACTGCCAATCTGGCAATATAGCATATGCCAAATCAAAGAAGTGTGCAACAAATGCATCAACATCTGCACCAATCAATTCGCTGACAATCGCTGAATCCCCTATATTCTTGCGCTGACCAATCATTAGCAATTTTTCACAAATCTTAAATTCCTTCAGATATTCAGCAGCATTTACTTCAGCATCTTCACTGATTGTAGTCTTAACCGCTGTATTCATATCCTTCTTAATATCTTTATAATCCATTGCTTTAATGTCCATAGTATCAGCCACCTTACCTAAAGTTACAGCCACTAAGTCGGTATCATAACCATCTTTTTCGTAAGCAAAGTCTGCATTCTTTAAGTTATTTCCCTCAATGATATCTTTCTCTAGTTTCTTAATGTCAGCCTCATCCATCAAGAAACGTGCATAATCTTCATACACATGCTGTACACCCATGGCTTGCATACGCTGGATGCATTCTTCTAAAGACAACACTTCATAGACAGCGGTTTTTTCCTTCTTTGTTGGTTTTTTGGCAGCTTTCTTAGCAGCTGGCTTCTTTTCATTAACTGTCTCCGTTTTTTTCACAGCCGATTTTTTTTCTTCTTTCGCTTCTACTTTTTTCGTTTCCGCTTTCTTTGTACTCTTCTTAACCGGTGTTTCTTCTTTTTTAGGTTCTTCCTTAACGCTCTTTTTAGTAGCAGGCGTTTCTTTCTTCGCCGCTTTGACCGTTTTGGTTTCTTCCTTTTTCACCGTTTTTGCACTCTTTGTTTCAGCTTTTGTACTCTTTGTTTCTGCTTTGGTTTCCTTTTTTACGGTTTTCTTAGGTTCTTCTTTCACAGTTAGTTTTTCTGGTTCCTTTGCTACCGTAATTTTTTCTGGTTCTTTTGCAGCTGTGATCTTTTTAGGTTCTTTTGCAGTCGTAAGTTTTTTAGCCTCTGGTTTTACGGCAATACTTTTAACTTCTTCGCTCTTTGTTTCTTTTTTAACAGTTTCAGCTTTTGCTGCAGCACTTTTCTTTGCTGTTGCTGTCATTTTCTTTTTACTGGTGTTTGCCATGTGTAATTCCCTCCCACATTTTCTTTTTATATATAAATACGAAAGTATACCGACGTTTACGAACGAATATGTATGATACACATTCCATTGTTATTATAGCATAGTTAAATGTCGTATTTAAGTAAGAAAAGGGGAATCCTTTACTTTTTGGCATTTTTTTCGTGATTTTATCCCGTTTTTCACATATTTCCATCCAACTTTGAAAAAAATTCATCTGATTTTCACATATTTATAAAATTTTTTTGAGATAATCTATCTGTATACTAAAAGGCGTAAAGAAAACATACTTAAAGGAGGAGCAGTATATGAACGAAAATGAAAACAGTAATGTCGAAAACATGAATAACAAAGATGAAAACAAGTATGATGAGACTGTAGTAAATGAAACAGTCACTGACACTGAGGAAGAAACAAGTACTCAAAAAGAGCCAGTAAAAGAAGAAACGACGTTAGAAGAAGATGTAAAACAAGAAGAAACCACTTCGACTGAAGAAGCACTGACTGACAATGGAAAGCAGCCAAAAGTGCCTTTCATAAAAAAGCATAAAAGCGGTGTTATGATGTCAGGTTGTTTCCTGTTGGCTTTAGCCGGTGGATTTGGCGGTACTTTAGCTGCCAATCATATCAATGGTAATGGCGGTGTCATCATGTATCAATCTGCCAACACCACAAAAACTACAACAACAGCAGCCAATGGTGACACGATGAGCATTAAACAAATCACCGAAGCTGCCGCAAACAGCGTCGTTGAAATTAAAACCGAATCGGTGTCCACGAATAGTTTCTTTCCTCAAGCAGTATCATCTGGAGCCGGTAGTGGTGTTATCTTAACCAAAGATGGCTATATTGTCACGAACAACCATGTCATTGATGGTGCTGATAAAGTCACTGTGACAACAAAAGATGGAAAATCTTATAATGCTAAATTGATTGGGACCGATGCATCCACCGATTTAGCTGTCATTAAAATCGAAGCCAGCAATCTTTCTCCTGCTGTAATGGGAAAATCCAGCAAGTTGGAAGTTGGTGATACGGCGGTTGCTATCGGAAATCCATTAGGTGAATTAGGTGGAACCGTAACTTCTGGTATCATCTCTGCTTTAGATCGTGAAATTACCGTTGATAATCAGAAAATGCATTTATTACAAACGAATGCTGCTATCAATCCAGGTAATTCCGGCGGTGGTTTGTTTAATGATCGAGGTGAACTGATAGGTATTGTTAATGCCAAATCCAGTGGCAACAATATTGAGGGTCTTGGTTTTGCTATTCCGATTGACCGAGCGAAAGATGTCATTGAAAATCTGATTGAAAATGGGTATGTAAAAGGCCGTGCTTCTTTAGGAGTTACCCTTTCAACCGCAACAAATCCTTATGGTGAAAGCATGTCTGCTGTTTACATCGCTAAAGTGGAAAGTGGTAAAGCCGCAGACAAAGCAGGTTTAGAAGTCGGTGATCAGATTTTAAAGGTAGACGGTAAGAAGGTTAGCGATATTGCGGATGTAAAAACTGCCGTAAATAGTCATAAAGCCGGAGAAACCATGACAATGAATATACTTAGAAATAATGAAACGAAGACCATCAAGGTGACACTTGGTGAAGCTGACGCATCAACAACCACTTCCAATAATGAAAAATCGCAACAATCCGATCAACAAAATGGGATGGATCCATTTTCCAACTTTAATTAATCGCTATATAAAAACTGCACATGACGATATGTGCAGTTTTTGATTTTCACTATAAATAAATTACTATATCAGCTTTTTGCTTTGTGTCACAAAACTTAGAATTATAGCATGGGAAGGAATATAAAAAGGCAAACTAATTTGCCTTTTTATATATGACGATTCTGAATAAGAAATTTTTCCGTTCCTCATGAAATGATGATTTAGCATCATTACTTAATGATCTCTGCCGGTTTCCCTGATCCAATCACCAAGCTTTGGTAACAATTCATAAAAGGTTTTTAAGTTCTTCAGTTTCCATTCCCAATTAGGTGAACCTATTGTCCCCGGTGTATTGATCCTGCCTTCTTTTTTCAATCCCAGAATATCCTGTACTGGTAAGATGACAACTTCTGCCGCACTGTTTAGGCAATAGCGAATAACCAGTTCGTGGAAATTACGGTTTTCATAGCCACAGTTGTGAAAATATCTACGCAGTGCAATTTTACGGTTTTGCGGTAAATCTTGATAAAAACCTTCCAGCGTATCATTATCATGAGTGCCGGTATATAAAATCACATGCTCTCTGCGTTTTTTCTTTAATTGCTTTGGAACCAATTCAAATTCAGCAACATTCATTCCTAATAAGTGATAATGATCTCGCAGCTTATGCACCTGCTTGCGCAAATCACCCAAATCTTCAGCGACGATTTGAATATCAGGCATCTGACGATATACTTCATCAAAGAAGTCATAAGCCGGTCCGCTTATCCATTCTCCAACCTGTGCCGTAGGACATTCCACCGGAATCTTCCAATACGTATCAAATGCCCGAAAATGATCGATACGGGTGATATCAAAGTTGGCAGCACTCCATGCTAAACGCTTCATCCAGAAATCATAATGCTGCTTTTTCATCTGTTTCCAATGATAAATTGGATTTCCCCAACGTTGACCATCCTCACTGAAATAGTCAGGTGGTACTCCGGCGATAAAAGTTGGATAACCATCTGCATCCAATAAGAATTCTTCTTGACGTTGCCACACATCGGCACTGTCTAAACCGACATAGAATGGCATATCACCCATAATCTTAACACCTTTGGCATTCGCATATTCTTTTATGCCTGCCCATTGTTTATAAAAGATAAATTGTAGAAACTCCTCATAACGGATTTCATTTTCAAGGCTTTGTAAAGAGTAGTGGCGATCAATGATCCACTCCCGTTGCTCCTTAGGCCATTGTTGCCAAGGCTTATCATCATTTTGTTTCTTTAAGGTAATAAAGACCGCATATGGATACAGCCATTCTGATTGTGACGTAAACAGTTGATACTCCTGTTCAAACTCATGAAAATTTTTTTGAAACGTTTTAAATGCCTTTCTTAAATAAGGCTCTTTGAATTTGCGCACGCCTTCATAATCTACACGTTCACTAAATTTATTATAGTTACGAATAGAGCTTTGTTTTAAAAGCCCATAATCAGCTAATGTATCTATACTGATGTATAGCTCATCTCCGGCAAAGGAAGAATACGGCTGATATGGTGAATTCCCATATCCGACAGGATTCAATGGCAATATCTGCCAAATATGAATATGCTGCTTTGCGATTGCATCAATCAAGCGATACGTATGCTTGCCAAAATCACCGATACCCTGATTTGACGGCAGTGAAAAAATCGGTAGTAAGATTCCTGTAGTCCGTTCCATGTGACCCCTCCTCTAAGACAATTTCCAGATATCCCTGTCATACTCTTGAATCGTTCGATCACTAGAGAAGAAACCGCTCATAGCGATATTCATCAGCATTTTTCTGCCCCAGTCCGTTTGCTTTTCATAATCTTGCAACATCTTTTCTTTACATACTATATACTCTTCTACATCTAACAATGTCATGAACCAGTCCTTATGAATTAATTCATGATGCAACCGTGTTAGACTGACCGGATCTCCAACACGTAGCATTTCATCACTGATAAGGAAGTCAACCAACGTTTTTACATGTTCACTTCCTTCATAAATATCCTTTGCCACATAATCTTGGTTTGCATAATGAGCGATTACAGTATCGCTATCTTTGCCAAAGGTATAGATATTCTCTTGACCTACCAAGTCCGCTATTTCCACATTCGCACCATCATTTGTGCCCAATGTCACAGCGCCATTTAACATGAATTTCATATTACCGGTACCACTGGCTTCTTTCGATGCAAGTGAAATCTGTTCAGAAATATCACTGGCTGGGATGATAAATTCAGCTTCACTGACATTATAGTTTTCAATAAAACACAATTGCAGATATGGAGATACCTTTTCATCCTTTGCGATAAGTTCTTGCAAACATAATAAAGCATGTATGATGTCCTTGGCAATTGTATAGGCGCAAGCTGCTTTCGCTCCGAAAATTATGTTGATCGGACGTGGCGGCAGTTCGTTGTCACGAATTTGCAAAAGCTTATGAATAATATATAACGCATTCATTTGCTGGCGCTTATATTCATGCAAACGTTTGACCTGTGTATCAAAAACAGCATAAGGGTTTAAGGTTATTTGCTGTTTCTTTTTCATATGCGCAATCCATTCCATTTTCTTTTCCTGTTTAATTGCCATAATATCTGCAATTACGGTTTCATCATGCGCATACTTTACCAATTCTTTTAATATTTCAGGATGGGAAGATGGATCTTTTTTCAACAAATCACATAAATAATGATGTAGTTGCGTATTACATCCACTTAACCAGCGTCGAAAGGTAATACCATTCGTCTTATTGTTAAATTTCGTAGGATATAAGGCATAGAAATCTTTCAATTCGCTTTGTTTTAATATATCAGTATGAATGGCCGCAACACCATTGACACTTTTACCGATATGAATGTCAATATTGGCCATATGCACATTGCGGTTTGCATCTATAATAGCAGTACTTGCTTTTTTACTGCGTTCTTTCATCATCACATCCAGTGTTTCTATAATATTCATTAATTGTGGTACAACGTCTTGCAAGTAAGCATAAGGCCAGGTTTCTAATGCTTCGGCTAAGATCGTATGATTTGTATATGCACACATACCGGAGACGACTTCAATAGCTTCAGCAAGCAATAGACCTCTCTTTTGCAAAAGACGAATAAGTTCTAAGATTACCATTGTCGGATGGGTATCATTGATTTGAATGATGACATGTTCATGCAGATGGCGCAGATCCCATTGGTGTTGTAAAGCTTCTTCTAAAATCATCTGGGCAGCACAGGATACCATAAAGTATTGTTGATAAATCCGTAACTTTCGGCCTGCTTCATCACTGTCATCCGGATATAAGAATAACGTTAGATTTTTTTCAATGGCTGTTTTATCAAATTGGATACCATCGTGAACAATTGATTCATCAACACTTTCTACATCAAATAGATGCAAGGTGTTGCGAGTGCCATGCTCACCGATGACTTCCATATCATATAAGATTGGTTTCAGCCAGCCGTTTTTATAGGGAACGCGATAATTGACTTCTTTTTTCGTAAACCAGGAAGTTTTACCGATCCAGCGATTTGGTAATTCTACTTGTTTATTGTTTTCAAATTTCTGTTCAAATAATCCAAAATGATAATATAAGCCGATACCGTCTCCATTGCGCTGTAAGGATGCAATTGAGTCAAGGAAACAAGCAGCCAATCGGCCTAAACCTCCGTTCCCTAAGGATGGTTCCATTTCCTCATCTTGAATCTGCGACCATGCAAATCCTTCTTTCTGCACCAATTCTTGCATTTCATCTAATAAACCTAAATTAACTAAATTGCTTGTAAGCATCTTTCCTAACAGAAATTCTGCTGAAATATAGTAGAGCTTACGCTCACTTTGGTGTATTGGTGCCGATTGCATCTGCGCTTTTACATAAGCTTGAATCAGCTCATACATTCTGGTTGCGCTTAAATGGTTATATTTACGTTTTTCCTGTTGGATATGTTGTTGCAGATCCTGCAGTTTCTTTATCATAGCTCTTCTCCCTTCGCATATGTAAGTGTTATCATTATTCTTATTTTAACACAAATTTATCTATTTTTGGCTGAGAAATGAAAAAAGTACAGATTTTTTCATTCTGTACTTTTTTCACCCTATTTATTTCTAACCTAAAGCTACATCCATGACCATCATCAGAAGGAAACCAAACATCACGCCAGCTGTTCCCGCATGGGTATGTTCTCCTAAATGCGCCTGTGGTATTAGTTCCTCTACCACAACATACAACATGGCACCTGCCGCAAATGATAACAGCCATGGCATGACCAATGTCGCACCCTGCACAATGGCGACGGTCGCAATTCCTGCTATGGGCTCTACGATACCGCTTAAGGAACCATATAGGAATGCTTTGCCATTTGAACATCCTTCTTTCTTTAAGGGAAGCGAAATAGCCGCACCTTCCGGAAAGTTTTGCAAACCTATGCCAAGAGCTAAGGAAATGGCTGCCGCTAATGTTACCGATGCCCCAGTTTGTAAAGACATGGCAAATGCTAGTCCTACTGCCATGCCCTCTGGTATATTGTGCAATGTTACGGCAAATACCAGCAAGGTTGTTCGCTTTAGTGAAGATGTTGGACCTTCCGGTTTCTCACTGCCTGGATGTAGATGAGGTAAAGCATGATCTAAGCCAAACAGAAAAATACCACCTAGGATAAAACCTCCAGCTGCTGGAAGCCAAGGAATCATCCCTAATTCTTCTGCTTGTTCCATGGCAGGGATTAATAAGCTCCAAACACTTGCGGCTATCATGACACCTGCCGCAAACCCAAGAAAAATTGATTGTACATTTGCTTTTATATCTTTACGAAAGAAAAAAACCATTGCCGCACCCAAAGTTGTCATAAGAAAGGTAAAACCAGTTCCCAGTGCCGCTAACAGATATGGATTTGTAATTTCCATCATAACACCTCACTTTATTACATATAGTATAGCGTAAGTAAGCTAAAGATAACATTAAAACGCCCAAAACCTTCCTTTTTCTTACCAAATATGTGTATGTTATGATTTTTCATATCTGTTTCCAAGTAAAAACCGTAACATCAATAGAAATGATACGGCATTTTCTATACTGTTACGGTTATATACTTATTTATCTTACATTCCTTTTGCAAATGTGAAATGATAGTTCAAAAGATCCTTTAATAATTGAATAGAGGCATTCATTTCTGACTCATCCATTGTTTTAATAACCTTAAAATTATGCAACAACATACCTTCATCAAGTTTATATTCACTGCTGAGATAATTTGCCCAGCGATCCGCCTCTTCTTTTTGTTTTTGTGCTAAGATGCCTTCCGATACAATCACACAATGATACTCCTTATAATTAACAGGAACCGCCCATTTAATCAAACCAGCATGACAAGAATAAATACATTCCTTATCAATCTGGCGTGCATTTTCATACGTTTCCTTTGTACATTCTTCACACTTTTCCAATGCCTTGCTTGAAATCTTAAGACATTTACAAAAATAATTTTTCTCTGATGCACTCTGAATCACCGTATTATCCTCAACGATATAAGAGCGCAGTCCGGTAATTCTCTGATAATCATCTAGCGCATGTTTTACTATTTGCTTTTCATCCATCATCTTTATCACCCTTTATCTTTCCTCTTCGTACTTTCAAATATATCATATTTTCATAAAAATGGCTACCGGATTCCGTTATATTGTAAACGTTTCCATATCTTTTCTAATCTTTTGGATACGCTTTGCATATGCTTTTACTTCATCTCTTTTACATAATTTCTCTACTATATCATATTGATCCCACATATGCATCGGGATGATATGCTTTGCATCACTATACTGCATAAAACAGCTGACACCTTTATAAAACCCTTTAATAAGACGTGGATCAACTGGTAAAAATGCCACATCCATCTGGTAACGACTAAGTTTTTTCATTGCTTTACGATATGCTGTTTCCATTTGTTGAGCCTCTTCTTCACTGTCTTCCTCGCCCCAATCCCACCAATTTAAATCTCCTGCATGATAGATGATATTTTGTTCACACATCACAAGGAAAGCAACCCCTTCATCTGTGGATGCAATCGTTTTTACTTGCAAATCATCCACTTCATATATCTGGTCACAAGCGCATACCAAAACGTCCTTACGATCCTTACAAGGAACATCATCACTGATCAGATAATGTACATCTGGATGAATTTTGGCTAATGTGAAAATCGCTTCATGGAAATGATCTTCATGATGATGAGAGACAAAGACATATAGTGGCTTATCTTTCGGTAGTTCACAAAGTGGCGTATTGACCCAATCAAACAATAGCAGATGATGTTTTAATTCAATAAGAAAGGCACTGTGATGTAAATACGTAATTTTCATGAGTAACTACCTCCACTTTTCTATATCTTATCTTAAGTTTTAAAAATACACAATAAATTCATATTTTCATGCTACTTGCCAAATGCTTTCTGCATAAACTATAATAGCATCATAACAGAAAGGAGTGTTTATTATGAACGCTTTACAAATCATAGAGCCAGAAAAACTGCATGGAGATGTCTTTACCATGATTGGCAAAGAGTGGATGCTGGTAACAGCAGAAAAGGATGGACGTGTCAACACCATGACCGCTTCCTGGGGTGGTATGGGAATTTTATGGAACAAAAAAGTCGCTTATATCTTTATCCGTCCGCAACGCTATACGAAGGAATTTATCGATGGAAGTGAGCGATTGACATTATCCTTTTATGATGAAGAGTATCGCAAGCAATTAAGTTATTGCGGTACTGTTTCGGGAAAAGATGAAGATAAGATCACAAAAGCCGGTTTCCATATTGCTCATCACCATGATGTTCCTTACTTTGAAGAAGCGAATACGGTACTGGTATGCCGTAAGCTGTATGCACAAGAATTAAGCGAAGCGTGCTTCTTGGATAGCTCCTTAATTGAGAAAAACTATCCATTAAAAGACTACCATACGATGTATGTCGTTGAAATTGAAGAAGCCCTAGCACGCTAAAAACACAAAATAAAAGATGGAATGTATTTCTTAAAAAATACACTCCATTTTTTTACATATGTTCAATAATTTCAACTTCGACTTTCTTCTCACTTGGATAATATTCATAAGTGATTTTAGCCAGATTGGTATCTCCTAAATTTTTGGTAAGAACACGCGTAATATTATCCGTCAATGTTTTCGTATCATCTTCTGATTCACAGAAATATTCAATCTTCGTCGTCACAAATTTTCGAGTCGTCACATTTTTAGAGATTTCTTCACTCAAACGAATTGCATTTTTCATAACATATACTCCTTTTTTTCTATATTATATTACCACTAACTTTATGATTTAGGAAGTCCTTTCCCTCGATATTTACGATTATGATGAAACTGTGATGGTCCCGTTATCCTCACTCACATACGTGAATGTTTCATCGGAATAATTCATTTTGACATTCTTTAACAGCTTTTTAGGCTCTTTTTCAACATAAAACGAAATTCTTTCTTCATCAGATAACTGTTGATATATACCATAACTCAATAAATAATGGCAAATACTTTCTAGTTCCTCATCACTTAAAGCATCATGCACATACAGTTTACTCGTACGAACATTATCTTTCGTAATTCGTGTTTCGTAACGATAGGATATTTCCGGTTTATCAATTAGCAGACTGCTTTCCTCTGTTCCATCAAAAGGACATGCCCCCGCTACATCCTGCAGTTCCATGCGCAATTGTTGTTGCGGAAACACAATCACATGAGTTATCGCCTTATCATTCAAAAAACCGTTGATGACATAATCGCTTGGATTCGTAAGGATGACCTTACCTTTTTCAACGCTACAATCAATTTTCGTAACCGGATGATCGTTCACCAATGCATCATTGCTTAATTCTGTATAGGCACTGTCATTATTATAATCTTCAAACTCATGCGACGATGATGCAAAGACGTTATAAGCAATGAAAGCAATAAGCAATAGGACGAAAATGATGATCCCCATAGCATTTTTCAATATAGTTGATGGCCCTTGGCGCTTATCTTCTTTATAAATATGAGCTTGGCGCTGCCGTTTTCCCCTTTCAAACTTCATTCTGGGGTGTTCAAATTTCGGCTTTTCAAATTCTGGATGTTTAAATTCTTTATACTCATAGTTTGGATGCTGTGCTTGCCGCTCATAGGAAGCCGCATTTTCAATTGTCTTTTTTTCTTTTTCCTTCTGCTCATTTCTATATTGACGTTCTTCATTTGATGCTATATCATCCTCTACGATATAAAGATTCTTTTCATGATAACGTTCACTGATTGGCTTTGTGTGTCTGCCGCAGATCTCACAAACCGCATCATTTGTCTTTGCTCCGCAGCTTGGACAATAGCGTTGTTTCTTTTCCATATCATTACCCCTTAAGTACACCACTTACGGTATATCCCTTTTTATTATTATACTATAATTTCTGATATTTTTTACAATTGATATTGATAGTTTGAAAAAATTTATGAATTAGTGAAAAAAAGAACATAAAAGAGGTATAATGGTATAGAGAATAAAACAGGAGGAACTCTTATGAAACAAGTTATGTATGGAATTGAGATCGCTGATGTGAATGATTTTGGCGGATGGGTAGGTTATGAACCTGTAAAGGAAGAGATGGCAACCGTTTTAAATCATCACATGTATCTGTTTTTCCAAAACGAATATCATATCCGTCAATTTGCGGAAGGACGTAAATTTGTCATTAATGTAAAAGATGATTCTTTTGGTAAAGTTGTGGATAATGCGCGTATCATTAAGGCTATTGTAGAATATGGAACACCATTAAGCATGAATGGTTATGAAATAAGTGCTCCAGCGTATGCACGCAATATCGTAAAACCATTAAGCCGTGCTACCCACTTCATTCCTGAGAAAGATATTTATAGCTTTGCGGATGAACATTATAAAACGATGAAGACAGACTTTAACTATATCACTGATTTAATGCGCCGCACTTCTATTGAAGAAGTAGATGTATTGCTAGGCAGTATCTCTTTTGTAAATAAGAATTTATTGTATCATTATCCACATTACTTTATTGTTGGTGACAGCCAGATCAAAGTATTAGATGATGATTACCAAATTGCTGAGTAAATGATAAAAAGCCGATTACGGCTTTTTTCATAATTGTATAGGCTTAAAGTCTTTTTTGGTGTTTGTGAAATAATAGCCACGTAACAATCCCCACCCCTAATACAGCACTTAGTTTTTTCATATTATCACGTTCCTTTCTTGCTATCAGTATAAAGAAGGAACGATAAAAAGACCATCGAATATGCTTACAATAGTCTTACAAAATCGTTAGTTGAAAGTAAATCTTGACTTATCTTCCTGTCAATCTTAAAATATACCGTATAAAAGGAGGTTTTATCTATGCAACCAAAAGGAAAAGCCATCGCATCAATGAGTGTGGGTATTGTAGCAACCTCCATCAGTGTCATAGCAATGATCCTTCCATTTTTTTGGATGGTAGCAGGGATCTTAACAGGGGTCATCGCCGTCATTTGTGGTATTATCGCCATTGTATTAAGCAATCGCTCCTTACATAGCGGCAGAGCCGTTGCCGGTTTAGTTACCGGTATTGTGGGCTGCAGCATCGGTGGCATTGTTGTTGTCTTATGCAGCGTGTTAGTTTATTTCTTTTCCTTCTCATTAGTGTAGATACCGTATGTGGTATCTTTTCTTTTTATCTGACATCTGTTAAAATGAGAACGCAAAAAGAAAGGAAGATCCTTATGAATACACGAGTAGAACATGACTCCATGGGTGAAATAGAGGTACCTACTGATCGCTATTGGGGTGCGCAGACCCAGCGCAGTTATCAGAATTTCAAGATCAGCGATGAAAAAATGCCATTTGCCGTAATTTATGCATTTGCCCATTTAAAAATGGCAGCCGCAAAAGTTAACTTAAAAAATGGCACTTTAAATGAAGAGAAAGCCGAAATGATCTTACGTGTCTGTGATGAGATCCTAACCGGTAAACTGGATGAACACTTTCCTTTATCCGTTTGGCAAACCGGCAGCGGCACCCAGAGCAATATGAATGTGAATGAAGTAATTGCAAATCGTGGGAATCATTTAGCTGGTAAAAAACTACTGCATCCCAATGATGATGTGAATCAATCACAAAGTTCTAATGACACCTTCCCCAGTGCCATGCATATTGCGGCAGTAACCGTATTACAAAAAGAGGTGCTTCCAGAAATCAACGAAATGATCCTTTGTATGAAACAACTAGAAAAAGAGTATCATGATATTATAAAAATAGGACGCACCCATTTGCAGGATGCTACCCCTTTACGTTTCAGTGATGAAATCAGTGGATGGCGTGGAATGCTGGAAAACAATGTGGATATGTTGCAAAAAGCAATTGACTCCTTAGGTAAGCTTGCCATCGGAGGTACAGCGGTAGGTACAGGACTAAACGCTCCTGAACATTTCGATGAAGATGTCAGTGCCCAGCTTTCACAGCAGCTGGCTATGTCGTTTATTGCCGATCCCAATAAATTTCATGCCCTAACGGCAAAAGATGACTTAGTTTTTGCTCATGGTGCTATCAAAGCATTGGCTGCTAATTGTATGAAAATAGCCAACGATATCCGTTGGTTGGCAAGTGGACCGCGCTGTGGCTTGGGTGAAATCCGCATTCCTGAAAATGAGCCGGGCTCCAGCATTATGCCGGGAAAAGTAAATCCTACCCAATGTGAAGCGATGACCATGTGTGCTGTTCAGGTCATGGGCAATGATGCGACGATTGGCTTTGCGGCAAGTCAAGGTAATTTCGAGTTGAATGTTTTTATGCCGGTCATCATCTATAATTTCTTGCAATCTTGTACACTGATGTGTGATGCTTTACGTTCCTTCCGTATTCATTGTGTAGCAGGTTTACAGCCAAATCAGGAAAAGATGGAAGCGTACCTACAACAATCCTTGATGCTCGTAACTGCCTTAAATCCTTATATCGGCTATGAGAAAGCTGCCAAAACCGCCCGTTATGCTTATGAAAACAATTTGACCTTAAAAGCAGCCTGCCTGCATTTAGGCTATCTTGATGAAGAGCAGTTTGATCGTTACGTAGACGCTAAAAAGATGGTAAAGTAGCTGACTTTGCATCTAGCATGCAATCCTACATTCTTATATTTTATATACCTTACAAGCTGTTTCATACAACAGCTTGTTTTTGGTTTGTTCATCCATGGCAAGAGATAACGCAAATTGTAAATGATCCAATTGATTGCATCCTGCATAATCAGAACCAAACATGATACGATTAGGATGCTTGTATAAAAATTTTTCTATTTCTTTCTTCATGCTTGGCAAGTAGATCCATTGATCAGCTAAGCTAGACATATCAAAGATCATATTTGTTGTATCTTCATAAGCCGCAAAACAATCCGCTACATCCGGATAATGGCAATGACAGCAAACAAAGGTGATGTCAGGATGCTGTTTTACTGCCATTTGTGTACTGGCTAAGCTGGCGTAAGGTGAGGTATGTCCTTCACTGTGATAAAGGATAGGTACTTGATAAGTTCTTGCTAAATCATAAACCGGTAATAATCGTTCATCATACAGATAAAACTGCTCATGTCCGCAAAATAATTTTATGCCAACGACACGTTTCTCCTGTAAATATTTTTCTAAGAGTCTTAGTTGTTTTTCATAGGTAAAGAAAGGACTAATGCCTCCAACAATCGCAATATGTTCATCATGGGCAAACAATTCTACACATTCCTGTAAGGAGCCGATCGTGCTTTCTAAAGAAGAATCGCTGATAACGATACCTTTCGTAATCTGATTGGTTTGCATTTCTTTTAATAGAGTACTTCTTTTATCCGCAAAAGACTTACAATCATAAGGCAGATGCATATGCGCATCTAAGATGTTTCGTTTCATTTTCTATATCACCGATTCCCTTCTTAAAAAACATATTATTTATAAGTATAACACAGTTTTTATCATTGGCCTTTTATCCTTTATCATCATTTGTAGCAGTTTATCTAATTGTCTTTGCGTTATCCTCATATGCAATAGCTATTCTAGAAAAAATGCTAATGTTCGAGGCATGACTGATTTGCGTTATCCTCATATACAATAGCTATTAGCACTTTAGCACTCATTTGAAACTGCAATACCATGTAAATCGCTGCATTATCAAAAAACCGGTTTGCTTATTACAGTTACATAAACTGTGTCTGGCAAATCGGTTTTCTTGTGCTTAAGCATCCATATCCTATAAATAGCATTTTATGCTTATTTGTGTCACCTATATTTATTTACGGGCTACTCCGCTTTCACGTGCCGCCTGCATTACTGCTTCGGCTACAGCATCAGCCACACGTTTATCCAAGGCACTAGGAATGATATACTCCTTATTTAATTCTTCTTCCTGAATCAGGGAGGCTATGCCATAAGCAGCAGCTATCTTCATCTCTTCATTAATATCACTCGCCTGTACAGCTAAAGCTCCTTTAAAGATTCCTGGGAATGCCAATACATTGTTGATCTGATTTGGAAAATCACTGCGACCGGTACCTACCACAGCTGCCCCTGCTGCCAAAGCTTCATCAGGCATGATTTCAGGAACTGGATTCGCCATAGGGAAAACAACAGCCCCTGCTTTCATAGAACGCACCATTTCCTGGGAAACGATATGTGGCGCACTTACCCCAATAAAAACATCGGCATCTTTCATAGCATCTGCTAGTGTTCCCTGTCGCTCACACTTTGTGATATCCAAGATTCTCTGCTGGCCGCTGGTTAATGTGCTATGGATGTTTAAAATACCTGCTTTATCTACCAATAACACTTCACCAAAGTGCATATCTAACAATAGTTTCGCAATGGCACAACCGGCACTACCGGCACCATTGATAACGATACGTACACTGCCCATAGGCTTGTTTACAACCTTTAACGCATTTAACAGTGCGCTGGCCACAACAATGGCTGTACCATGCTGATCATCATGAAAGACGGGAATATCACACACTTCCTTCAAACGTTTCTCTATTTCAAAACAACGCGGTGCAGCGATATCTTCTAGGTTAATACCGCCAAAGCTACCTGCTAATAAAGCAATTGTATTTACAATTTCCTCAGTATCTTTACTGCGGATACATAACGGTATCGCATTTACTCCGCCAAATTCTTTAAATAAGACACACTTACCTTCCATGACCGGCATACCGGCTTCCGGACCAATATCACCTAAGCCAAGCACAGCAGTTCCATCGGTAATAACTGCTACTGTATTTCCTCTACCGGTTAAGGTATAGCTTTTCTGTGGATCTTTTTGAATTTCCAAACAAGGTGCTGCAACACCGGGCGTATAGGCTAGTGACAAATCATCACGATTTGTTATTTGCATTTTCGGCTGAATATCTAGCTTACCCTGCCATTGTGCATGCAGGCGTAAAGATTCTTTTGCATAATCCATAAAGTGATCACCTTTCTCTTTCGTTTTCTATTTTAGCATAAAGTATTCTCATATATATACAATATTTTTTTGTTTTATGATCTTACCAATTTACTTACAAGTTCACAAATTAATTCCTACTTGTAGCGTTCATTTCACCATCTAACTTCATAAAGTATTCATAATCCTCTTGAATACAACCACACTAGGAAAAAAGGAGGATGCCTTATGAAGCAAGCACAAGTTTTGTATCAAAACCGTATACAAAATGAATCTAGTTTACTGACGTTTGATGTTTTGGCAGATTTACATATCACTTTACCATGGCGCAACCTGCATTTAGAAACGGCATTGGAAGATATTTGGCAGCGTGATGTGAAACATGTTGCCATCGTCGGTGATTTTACAAATAACGGTTATGCTTTTCAGTGGAAAAATGTCCTTTCACAGCTACAGGAATTTCCTTTTCAATATGTGATTGCTTTGGGTAATCATGATATTTACAATATACAACACCGCGGTATTCATATTCATCCTTTATATCGTTCTATGATTCTACGCCATCATAAACATGTGTATTATGATGAATATTGGAATGGGATTCATATCTATGTTTTAAATCCCCAACTTGCCACAAAGCAGCATGGTATCTTATTTCAAGATCAATTAACATGGTTAAGGCAAAAACTAAAACAGGATGACCCAACAAAACCCATTTTACTCTTTTGTCATCATCCTCTTTCAGACCTTTACGTAAACAGCGACAGTCAAAAACAAAAAGAAGAGTTAAAAATGATCTTACACAAGTATCCCAACATTTGTTATTTCAGTGGGCATTTGCATAACGATGCAGCATTATGTGAAAAAACGTATGCTCATTGTTTTTTCATTGATGTTCCGGCGTTTCAACATGTTGAAACAGGCGCAAAACAAAAAGGCTGCGGTTATGAAGTGCAGCTTTTCCATGACTTCTTATCGATTCGTACCAGAGATTATTTAAACCATGTATGGATGGCATCACAGCATTATATTCTTGCTCTCAACAACCACCGTGTTTATGTGATGGACGAATAGGCTCCTTACTTGCCAATTGTGCAATAAAGATGAGTACGAAGGCAAATAATAAAGAAATAAAACCAAAGATAAATGTTAAAAGAATGAATAGTAATGGCAATAAAAATAAATAACGTTTGCGTTGCTTCGCCCAAAGATACTGTACATAGGCGCATAGAATGACAATTGCTCCTATACATATCAGGAATAGATAGCTCATCGTAATTCCCCCTTCTTGCTAGTACAGTATATGAAGAATTCACAATGGAAAACACAAAAAAAGTGTTTCCCCATCATCTCTCTTATACAGAAAGATTGCTCTGGTTATCACACTTTATTTATCATCGACAGGATGTTCATTCACTTTTAGTAAACGTTCCTGCAGCGTTTCTCTGACATAAGCCGTATACGCTATGGATTGTATCGTATTGCGAATCAAATCTACGATAGCACTTCCTTCATCATCACTTGGAATATGCCGCACCTTTTTATGCGAAAAAATACAGGTCAGACAGCATTCTAATTCAGCGCAAAAATAATCGTATGCTTGATCCTGTGGATATTTTTCAACCTGTACACTGATCAGATTACTGATTTCCTCCATGGAATACACTGTCTTTAAGATACATACAACAAATAAATAAGCTACATGGCGTTTCATATAACGCTTTTTTATTGGTGCATTGACAATGCCATGTTTGACATAGTTATTGATCATCGTACTTGTAATGGGTTTCCCTTGATGTGGCTGGGTAAACAGCTGCAAGGAGGAGTTTAAAAGGGTTACGACTTGATCCATATATAAATCCATATCCGGCAGCTCTCGCCATCGTGGACAATGAAAACCTAAAAATCCCTGTTCATCTTTCATCTTATCACCATCTCTATATTAACATTGTCAAAATAAATTGTCAATTGATATAAATAGCTAAAACATCTGTACTTCAAAACTAAATGAAGCCTTTATAAAAGATGCATCATCCCATATACAATAAACACTTACATCCTAAGTTTCGACAGCTGTTTCTTTCCTATAAAAGCAGCTTTTTCCTTTGCCCTTTTCGCTTTATAGCATCTTTATGTTTTCTTAACATCCTTTATAAGAACTTCATGCCATCTTTATATCCCATCTGCTAAGATGATGGCAAAGAAAGTGAAGGTATTGTATATGAAATTTATAAAACACCATGGACACACATCCATTCTGATTGCCGGCTGTGGCCGTTTAGGCTCTTGTATGGCTTCCAGCTTAAGTCAAGAAGGCTTTGATGTAACCGTGATTGATAAAGATGAAAAAGCATTTCGCCGTTTAAGAGAAACGTTTAGCGGCTTTCAGGTTATCGGCGATGCCAGTGATCTTGACATGCTGCAAAGCTGTGGCATAGCTAACGCAGATATCGTCGTTGTTGCTACTGATAGTGATAATGTCAACTGTATGATTGCTCAGATTGCCAACATGATCTTCCATATCCAACAGGTATATATTCGCTTAAATGATCCGGATAAGGAAGAATTGTTAAAGGATACAAATATTCAGGCAATTTATCCGGCAAAATTAAGTATGCAAGAATTTATCAGAATCAGTCATATTCAATTAAAGGAGATGTATGCATAAATGAAAATCGTAGTAGCCGGAGGTCGCAATAAAGCAGACTTCCTGATTGGTTCACTTTTAGAAAAGCAACATGAAGTTATCGTCATCAATGATGAAGAAAGCTATTGTGCTTATTTATCTGAGAAATATAACATTCCCATCATCACCGGTAATCCTTGTAAACGTTACATCTTAGAGGAAGCAGATATTGAGGATGCTGATATTTTAATTGCGCTTCGTCCCAGTGATGCAGACAATTTGACCATCTGTCAATATGCCAAAAAAAGTTTCCATGTGAAAAAAGTTGTGGCAACCGTTGCCAATCCAAAGAATGTTAAGGTATTTCGATCACTTGGTGTCAATACCACGATATCCGCTACCTATACGATATCGAAAATCATCGAACAAGCGAGTACGATTGAAAATCTTGTGAATTCGCTTACGCTAGCACATGAAAATATTGTCATGAGTGAATTGTTGCTAACAAAAGACTGTAAGGTTATTCATCATAAGATTAAAGATCTACACAATATGCCAGCCAATGCCATCATCTGCTGCATCTTACGTAAACTGCGGATGATCGTGCCCAATGGAGATACCGAATTATTAGAACAGGATAAGCTGCTTATCCTAAGCGATTCCCAAACGCAAGACAGCGTATTATCCATCTTTTCTCAAGGAGTTTCTTTATGAAGATTGTCACGATACAACCACAGCCTATCCAAGGCTATCGTTTGATTCTAGGCTATTTAGGTATGCTATGCATGCTGATTGGGGGCATTACCCTGTTACCGTTGCTGACGTTATTCTTTTATCCACAAGATGGAAAAGAAGCAATCTATTTTCTGTTACCGGGTATGATCAGTATCTTGGTCGGTTTTCTTTTCTATCAACTGATTCGTGGCAAGGAAAAAGGTAGATTAGCCCGCAATCAAGATGCTGTCATTGTTGTTTCTTGTTGGCTGCTTGCCATTGTAATTACCGCATTTCCTTTCATGTTAAGCGGTCATTATGATTTTACCAGAGCGGTCTTTGAAACGACCAGCGGCTGGAGCACTACCGGGTTAAGCGTTGTCGATGTAACGCATACCTCACATTTATTTCTCATGCATCGCAGTACCATCCTTTTCTTTGGCGGCGTAGGGTTGGTAGTAATCATGCTTTCAGTATTAAGTGATACATATGGTATGCGCCTTTACAATGCAGAAGGTCATAGTGATCGTCTATTGCCGAATGTCATAAAAAGTGCTCGCATCATTCTCATCATCTATTTTTGTTATATTAGTGCCGGTGTGCTGTTATACGTTATCTGTGGCATGCCAATCTTTGATGCCATCATCCATTCCATTGGTGCTTTATCTACTGGCGGTTTCTCAAATCAAGCCGATAGCATTGCACATTACCACAGCATTTCGATTGAGATTATTACGATGGTCTTGATGATTTTAGGAAACATTAATTTTCTTGCCCATTTATTTCTATTACGCGGAAAATTTCGTAATTTTTTCTATTACTGTGAGATTCGTTTTCAATTTATTCTCATTGCCTTTGCTATTCCAATTATTGCTTTCCTTTTGGTTAATAACTTACAATATCGATTTGGAGATAGCTTCCGTTTGGCAGCCTTTCAAGTCATCTCTGCTTTGACAACAACCGGCTTTCAAACCATGTCTTCCTTTCAGGGATTGCCTGCCTCCTTCATGCTTATTATGATCATCTTACAGCTGATTGGTGGAGGTATCGGTTCTACGGCGGGAGGTATCAAGCAATATCGTGTTTATGTCATGATAAAACATGTCATGTGGCATCTTCGTTCGCTGTTTCATTCCCAAAAAATGCTTTATACCCATAAGATCTATAAGGTAGAACGCAAAGAAAAAATAGAATCCGCAGAAATCTTTTCCTGTTCAACTTATATCTTTATGTATCTGGTTATTTTTCTCTTAGGAAGTCTGCTATTGAGCCTTTTTGGATTTTCTTTACAAGATGCCATGTTTGAATTTTCCAGTGCCCTTAGTACGGTCGGCTTATCCACCGGCATCATGAATTATCATGCTGCTGATGCCATCTTATGGATTGGAACCTTTGGAATGTTTGTGGGAAGATTAGAGATTTATGTTGTCATCCTGGCCATTTTACGACTGCGTAAAGATGGGTATCACTATCTTCATACACTGAAAAAAGCTTAGAAATCTGTTATAATGAGGTCATGAAAATGAAAAATAAAAATGTTACAACGCTTTTGCGTCATTTCTTTATCACCACAGCAATCATTTTTATATGCACACTTGTTTCTTTATTCTTTGTCGAACTGCATATCCGTACCGAAAATATCATCATGATTTATTTGCTGGGTGTCCTTTTTATCGTCATCGAAACGAAACAGCTGGTATGGGGCATCGCTTCTAGCTTCATCAGTATCATCACCTTTAATTATTGCTTTACCCAGCCGTTATATTCCCTGCATATCCATGATCCGAATTATATCATCACCATCATCATCTTTCTCATTGTTTCCATCATCACGAATATTTTAATGGGAAAATTGCAAAAGCATGCGGCGATTGCTCGCTATAATGAGCAACAGACATTGGCCTTTTATGAAATATCCAAATCCTTTTTAAATCTTTCAGGAATCCAAACTATTTTCATGCATACTATACATGCTCTTTATGAAAATCAAAATATCATAAGTGTCTTATACTATTATGATGAAAAAAGTAAACAGCTGCAACGTTATCAGGATGCTGCTATGCCTCTGGCATTACATGTTGTTGACGAGCTTGCCGCATGGTGCTATAAACATCAAAAAGTTTGCGGACATGCTACTGCCATAAATGGCAATGAACAATGGAGCTATCATCCACTATGCCATGGTGAAGAAATACTTGGCGTATATGCTATTTCTCATACCCCAGAGCTTACTAAAGAAAATGAATTATTCATTCATACGCTGATTGCACAAATGGTTATGGCTTTAGAACGCGAACAATTATATGCACAGCAGGAACAAAGCCGCATTGCTATTGAAAAAGAGAAACTACGCAATAATTTACTACGTTCATTATCACACGATTTGCGTACACCGCTAACGAATATCGCTGGTTCGAGTGCCGTATTGTTAGAAAATGATGATGTTTTTGACTCTGGAATGAAAAAAAAGCTGATGAAAAGCATCAGTAATGATGCTCAGTGGCTAACTCAATTAGTAGAAAACCTGTTAAATATGACGCGTATTCAAGATGGTCGTTTGTTATTGAGCAAGCATTATGAAGTTGTAGATGATATTATTTGCGAAGCTTTACAACGCTGTGAATCACGCAAAGGAAGTCATACCCTTTCTGCTCATCTTCCTGAAACAATACAATTAGTAAATATGGACGGACAGCTCATTATACAAGTGCTGGTTAATTTTATTGATAATGCAATCAAACATACACAACCAACTTCCCATATTGATATTTATTATACACAAAAGAAAGGAAAAGCCTGTTTTGAAGTGAGTGATGATGGCAATGGCATTCCTGATAACATAATCGATACACTTTTTGACAGTTTTGTGACAACGAAAAGTGAACGTTCAGACGCAAAACGCGGTGTTGGTCTAGGCTTATCCATTTCCAAAGCGATTATCGAAGCACATGGAGGAACCATTTACGCTCATAATAGAGCAGACGGTCATGGTGCAATATTGGGTTTTTACTTGTAAGGAGGAATTTCCATGAAGGATAAAATATTATTGATAGAAGATGATAAAAGTATTCAGCGATTTTTACGTATCTCATTAGAAACAAAGGATTATAAAGTTATCAGCGCTGAAACAGGTATTGAAGGCATTTCCTTATATATGACAGATAACCCTGATTTGATCTTACTGGACCTAGGACTTCCTGATATTGATGGAATGGAGGTACTTTCTCAGATACGCGCACAGAGTGAGGTTGCGATTTTAGTCGTATCTGCACGTGGACAGGAACAGGAAAAAGTGGAAGCTTTGGATCATGGAGCGGATGATTATATCACGAAACCATTTCATATAAATGAGTTATTAGCACGTGTGCGAGTAGCTTTACGCAAGAAAACAAGTGATGTTATCAAGACAAAAGTATTTACGATGGATACATTGAAAATCGATTTTGAGAAATATAAAGTATTTGTTGAGGATAAAGAAATTCATATGACGCCTATTGAATATAAATTACTCGTATTATTAGTTGAAAATGCCGGTAAAGTTTTAACACATAGCTTTATTATTCGTAAGATTTGGGGATATAGCACAACTGAGGATTCACAATCCTTGCGAGTCTTTATGGCAAATATTCGTAGGAAAATCGAAAAGGACAGTGCCCATCCTCGCTACATCATCACGGAAGTCGGTGTAGGATATCGTTTTGTAGAATCATAAGCAGTAGGTGAATACACAAAAAAGCTCTTTATTTTCATCCTATTTCTCTTATTTCATGTGCGATGGTTTGGTATCGATGACAGATTTCATTATACTATATATGATAGAAATCAAAGAGGCGGCTACGCACACACCTATTACACTACCGATAATTTCTAGCATCATGATCGCCTTCCTTTTTACACCTTTATCTTAACGAAAAAGTCATCAATGTGCTGTTAGGATTTGCGAAAGCGCATTAAGGTGAGGTTAAGAAACGATAAATCTGAAGTATCATGTATCCTATAAGGTATTCCCTTCCTTATATGAAACAAGTACAGCATAAAAAAAGCGATAAATAACACGCTTTTTTCCATCTTAGATGATTAAAAAGCCTTAAGCATGACTATCCTTCATTCAACTATGCTTTTTACATGTATCATAAAATAAGAAAAATTAGCATATTATATCGCTTTTTTGATTATAGCGTGATTTCGTTTACCAAATTGGTTTCAAATAAAGCTTTCACCACTTTTGGATCTTGACTCTTTCCCAATGCCCACATTAATTTTGTGAGCGCTGCTTCACTTGTCATATCTAAGCCTTGTATCACACCTTTTTGTAATACTTTCTGTCCCGTTTGATAGATGGAGAAATCGCTATTTTCATAAAGGCATTGACTGCATGCAACTACGCTAATGCCTTTTTCTACCATCATTTCTAGTTTTTGGATCAGATCGCGGCGTTCAAAATGCATCCCACCTGCACCAAAAGCCTCAATAACCACGCCTTTATAATTCATCTGTAACAACATATCGAAGATATCAGGATTGATTCCTGGAGTTAGTTTCAACAAAAATACTTGCTCACATAATGTTTCATTGAGTCTAAATTTACCACGAGGATGTATCAGTAATGGTTGTTGTAGCGTCATGCCTCTAGCGCTAACTAAACCAACTGGCGGAACATTTACACTTTCAAATGCATTTAGATGCATTGTTCTTACTTTAACCGCTCTGGTGCCAAGAATCAGCTGACGATTAAAACAAACATATACACCTGTTAAAGCATCCTGCATAGCTGCATGAAACGCACAGCGAATATTGTCAACACCATCACTGAGGGGATGTTGTAAGGGCAATTGTGAACCTGTCACAATGACCGGGATGGGGAGATTTTCCAACATAAAGGATAAAGCGCTTGCCGTATATGCCATGGTATCTGTACCATGCGTCAATACAATACCATCATATTCTGGTACAACTTCGTAAATACGTTTCGCTATTAACAACCATTCTTCCGGTTGCATATTACTAGAATCTAGGCGCAATAAATCTTCACAGTAAATTTTTGCGTATTGCTGATGATGCCCTAAATATCCAATTAACTCTTCACTTGTTAAAGCAGGTACTAAACCTTCTTCACTTTCACTAGAGGCAATGGTTCCTCCTGTTGTTAAAAATAATATTTTTTTCATATTGTTTTATCACCTTTTCATCTTTTTAATTATACCTAAAACAAGGGGAAACTTCTATTCCTTTTCATTCGATATTCGTATTTTATGAATGTCGGTTATCGGCACTTTGAGACATGGCCGTTTCTGCTTGATTTTATAAAAAGAATTTTTCAAAAAAGTTGAAAAAAGTATTGCGTTATCATATTCTATATGATATTATAATATGGCACTTGCGAAGTGCGATAAATAGATTGTGGCGCGTTGGAGAAACGGTTAACTCACATGCCTTTCACGCATGCACTCACGGGTTCGAATCCCGTACGCGTCACCATGTGCCTTAATAGCTCAGTTGGTAGAGCATCCGGCTGTTAACCGGCAGGTCACAGGTTCAAGTCCTGTTTAAGGCGCCATATAACAAAGCAAGCCTTCTATGGAAGGCTTTTTTTGTGCATACGATTTGTACATACCAATGAATGAATCTGTGACCTTCCTTTGTAAGAGGATGCTCGTATAAGACGCATCAGCACTTCGCAAAGTACTCATAAGTGATAAAGAGGTGCGATTAAGGTAGCATTCTTTATATTGTAACTCACGTATCTCAAAATAGCTATGACTTTCATCCCATAGTTGATAAATAATAGATATGATTTATTTCAAGCCACGTACCTAACAAAGCAATCGATAAGTTAAAATAACAATAAAATATCTTTAGGATCGGTAAAGATGTAATCGGCCTCACCAGTTATATTCGACTGTTTCCAATTTGCGAAACCACTGCGCATGCCGGCGGACTTTGCACAGCGTATATCGGTTAACATATCGCCAATATAAAGACAATTAGCTTTATCGGCACCACTTACTTCTAAATATTTATAAAGTGGTTCCGGATCAGGCTTATGTTTTGAGGTATCATCCGCACATAGTATAATTGAGAATCGTTTATTGAACTGGAAAGGAGTAAAATATCGATCATATTCTTCCTTAGTGCGAGAAGTGACAATGCCTAACGTGCATCCTCTTTGTGTCAGTTCCCTAAGCATATCTTCCATACCATCAAAGTACTTCATTTCTTTTGCGAATCGTTCATATTGCTTGATCCAATATTGTTCAAAATCATCCTTTACATCCACTTGCAATATCTTTAAAGCAGCTTTGCTGGTAATGCCTAAAACCACACGCAACGCTTCTAATGTAAAATATCTATTCACCTGAGCTAGTAATGTCTGCTGCCACGTTTTTAGCACAGCCTCTTCGCTATCAATCAGCGTACCATCTAAATCAAAAATTATATGTTGTTCCTTCATCCCTTTTCCTCCTCATATGTGTTAAGTGTAACACGGTTTTTCTTCTTTATGATCATTGTAAATATTTTCTTCACCTTTAAAAGTTTTCATCATCTTCTAGTCTTATAACACCAAAGGCTTAACTTCATCCGTAAATACCACATGCTTTTCCTTTGATATCTAACATAGTTAGCTTTAGCAAGTTTTTCTATTTGCTTTTGATTGTTCCCTTCTTTTTATCATCCCTTTCTTTTAATACAAAAAAAACCCTATAAGCTTAGCACGCTTTTTTATCGTGTCTATCTTATAGGGTATCACTTAATGATGAGTTCTCTGTAAATTCCTAATAGCCTTACCTTTTCAATCGCCATAGGACTATTTCCTGCTTCTTACCTATTTAGAGGACTTTGCCTAAACCAATTAGGATATCCATCCTCCTAATTACTTAGCTGTGTCCCACCTTCATAAGCAAAACTTAATTTTCAGAGAACACACACCTTCTTCATCTCTATAGATTTAGCATAGCTCTATCAATTTATTCGCAATGCATAACTTCATATTCATCTGCTTAAGACCATCCGCAAATTTCACATGCATCATGCCATCCGCAATTTTCATGATTTTTCCTTCACCAAGCTGCACATGACGAATCATCATCCCTCGTTTAAGAGAAGTCAGTCGCAGTTTTTTGGCAGTAGGTGTTGCAACTGTCGCTGTTTCATTTCTTTTTTCTTCTTCCATCTTTTCATGTAGTTCATACAGATAAGGAGATATTTCCAAACGATGTGTCGTACAACGCTTGCTGGCAAAAAACTCCAATTCATGCTTCGCTCTTGTCATTCCATGATAGAACAGCATTCGCTCTTTCTGACTATCTTCTTTTTGAGGAAGAATCCCACGGATACAATCTAAAATGCATACACGATCATATTCATAACCTTTTGCATCCGCTAAAGAGCAAATCGTGATACGACTGATAGGATCTGCCTGATAATCTTTTAATGCACCTAAATGATATAGGAATTCATCCGGATCTTCATATCGCTGTGCCAGTATCTCAAAAGCTAAAATAACAGGAGCATTCATAGCGATACCTTCTTTGCGTAAGGTTTCATTATATCCCATTTTCTCTTTGATGAAGATGACCATATCCAAAGTAGATTTATTTTCAGCCATGCGAATCCGTTCCATTAAGGACGCTAATTTCTTTTTACCTGCTTGTTTATAGCTGCTTTCCATAAGTGCCTGATATACATCTACCGCTTCATCTGCTTTTAAACGTTCACTGACTTCTAATAAAACACGTTTCGAGATATCCAACCCCATGGCTTCATATACCTCATAAAAAGCTCGCATATCTCTAGGATCTATTAATAATTCAATAAAGTTCCACATATCTCTAACAAACTTATCTTGTAAGAAATGCTTCATATTGCCCTGATAACTGAATGAAATACCTTTTTCTTTAAATAATTCAATCAAAGGTACTGCCATTGCAAAATCATGGTATAAAAAAGCCGTTTCCTCTTCGTCTTCTTCTACCTTTTTCAAGGCATAGGCATATAATTTAGATAGATCCGCAAAACCTTTAAACTTTAATTCACATGTTTCCTGTGAGATACTTTGCAGACCTTCCTTATCTTTATAATAAAAACGATTGCAGGCATCTGTAATTGTCGCATTATTACGATAATTACCATTTCTGGTTAAGATTTCCCCATTGGCATAGGTCTGTGTAAAGGCATCTAAAGCCTGTGGATAAGCAGCTCTATGCTGGGCAATGGAAACATCCATATCGGCACATAAGAATAACTCATGTGTTGAAGATGAAACCATCTTTAATAACATATGCGCAAGAAAACTCAGTTCCTGAGCATCGTCCACGTGAACAAAGTGACAATGCTTTTTCACATCTTCTAATAGCACCGTATCTTTTACTAAAATCTCCGTAGCAACGGCTAAAATATCATCATAATCATAAATATCTTTTTTATCCTTGAACTTTGCATATTCTTTGTATAACGCAAGAAAATCAAGGTTCTTCCTATCCGCTATCATGATTTCTGATATCTGTTTTTCCGGCATCATCAAATTGCGACATTCACTGATCTTCCCCATTACTTCGCTGCATTGTTCCTTTGTTAAGGTAATGGCAAACATATCCTTACATAAACGACGTATCACACTGCTCATATCACGATAAGCCTTAGGTAACAATCTTCCTGTTGCTTCACAATGACGACGAATCAGCGCATAAGCAAAACTATAGATATCCACAAAAGATGGTATTTCACCATCATCCCCAAAATAGAAGCGATACTGTTTCGTCATCTCTTTTGCCATACGTTTATCATAAACAATATTCAGCATTTCTTCCTTTTGCGCCATCTCACTCTTCAATAGGTAAGCAATACGGCTCAAGAAAAGGAATGTTTTACCACTCCCTGATTTACCTTTCACAAGCATTGGATGTTGCTGCAACGTCAATAAAGCTACCTGTTGTTCATCCAGTTTTAGATCATATTCTTCTAAAAATTCTACTTCTGTCATACACTCACCTTTTCAAATTCTTACAGTAAAACATTATAACGTATAATCCCTTAAATATCTAACATTTTCCAACTATTTTTCTGCTTTTTTACTACTTTCCAAGTGTAACCTCTTACAGTCTTTTCGTTATATCTTCATCTGCATCTTTCCCTGTTTTTTTTCTTCTATACATCTAAATTTACCCTTTAGACGATACCCACCTTGCTGATTAACCAAACATTTCTACACTTTTTTCTTACCTATGCAGATGGCTCTATGTTATAGTTGCATATCAAGACTCATGACATGATATAAACGATGTTTTTGAAAACGATCCTCATGACAAAGTACTCGGTGTTTTAGAATAGCTGAATTTAACACATGGGGTTCCTAATGGGATGATGGTAGGTTAAAATTCTTCCTTACAAATCATTCTAGGCTTCCTTTCGTAAGTTACTTTTATATTTATCCTTTGGGTAGCATTAAAGTAAGGATGTTGTATAGTTCTATAATTCATAAGGTAAATTAAAGTAATTCAACAAACCAATATACATGGCAAAGGCAAAACGGAACTGTTCATTTTTAAGTTTCACCGCATCCTGAGGATTGCTAAGGTATGCCAGTTCTACTAAGATTGCCGGCATAGCTGTTCTACGCAATACATATAATGAAGGATTTGCTCTTACCAGATTATCCTTAGTGCCAACAAATGCAACAATAGAATCTAGTTCTTCATGAGCCAATTCAGCTGCTGTAGATTCTAATGAATATACATATACCTCTGTTCCATTGATAGCTGGATTGGGATTAGAATTCACATGGATACTGATAAAATAATCTGCCGGCCAATCATTGGCCATATCGACACGCGCACGTAAGGAAGAACTCTGATCGGTTCCTACCACTGTATCTAAGGTACGTCTGGATACTCGAACATCAAAATTGGAATCGGCAAATAACAAAGCAGCCAGATAAATCCCGACCCAATAGGTTACCTCTGCCTCCACGACTCCATTTCCACTTGCTCCTGCATTGACGTTCCCTATGTTATGTCCTTGATCAATAAAAATTTTAATCGCCATAAATTTCCCTCTTTTCTTTCTTATCGTATGTAAAGTGAGTGAAATGGTCTGGTATAGTTGCCTAGACTGCATGTAAGAATGCAGAAAAATACATGTTCTTTTTTCATCCGACTGTTATAATAAAAGCAAGAGGTAAATAAGGATATAAACACATCGAAGTGTTGATTCTTTACCGGAAAGGAAAATACATGCCACTGTTTCAGAACAGCAGCATGTAAGAAAAAAAGAATGAAAGAAGTAACGATTCGTGGACAGCGGGTTCCTTCCCTTATGCAAGGTTGTATGCGCATATCCAATCTAAGTGAAGCACAGGTGGATGCTTTACTGCATTTTGATCTTGAACATGGGATAAACTTTTTTGACCATGCTGACATCTATGGTGGAGAAGGTGTTTGTGAAACTATTTTTGGGAATGTTCTGAAGAAACAGCCTGCCTTGCGTGATAAGATGTTTATCCAAAGTAAATGTGGTATTCATCGCAGTGAAACCAATCACTATGATTTTTCTAAGGACTATATCATCGAATGTGTGAATAAGAGCCTAGAGCGTCTACAGTGTGGATATCTAGATTATTTGTTATTGCATCGTCCTGATGCGTTAATGGAACCTAAAGAAGTTGCTGATGCCTTTGATACGTTATACAGCAGCGGAAAAGTACGTCATTTCGGCGTTAGCAATCATAATCCTTATCAAATTGAACTATTAAAAACGGCGCTGCAACAGCCACTTGAAATTAATCAGATGCAGATGAGCCTTCTGCATACCCCGATGATCGACGCTGGTTTGAATGTAAATACATTTGATTCTCATGGTATTGAACGAGGCGCTATGACCTTGGATTACTGTCGTTTGCATGCGATTACCATGCAATGTTGGTCACCTTTCTTATATGGGATGTTTGAAGGCAATTATCTTGATAATCCAAAATTTCCAGAAGTGAATCAGCGGTTACAGGAATTAGCAGATGATTATCATACAACAAAGGCAGGTATTGCAATTGCCTGGTTACTACGTCATCCTGCGAATATGCAGGTGGTACTTGGTTCATGTAATACCTCACATATCAAAGATATCATCGATGCAAGTGATATCGTATTGACGCGTGAAGAATGGTATTCCCTTTATGTGGCTGCACAAAATCCTTTGCCATAGGTTTTAGATTTTAAAGATGAATGGTTGAGAAAATTTATCAAAGAATTAGCATATGTAGATCACACATATGCTTTTTTAACAGAAATTTTACATTTAACGATTGGTTTTTGATGACTTTCCTGTATAATAAAGGTCATGAAAGGCGGTTATAGTAATATGATTTTAAATTTCATTCGTGGCTTTTGTATGGCATTGGCAGACAGTGTTCCTGGCGTATCAGGAGGTACCGTAGCTTTCCTGCTAGGTTTTTATGATAAATTTATTGGTTCTTTAGATGCATTAGTTGCAGGTTCTATGCAAGAAAAAAAAGAAGCAATCATCTTCTTAATTAAAATTATGGTTGGCTGGGTCGTTGGTTTCTTAATGGCAGTCAGTATTCTTGCGAGTATCTTTGATGCTCAAATTTATAAAATTAGTTCTTTGTTTATGGGCTTTATCCTTTTTGCCATTCCGATTGTTGTTAAAGAGGAAAAAGCAAATATGAAGTTTAATGCCAGTAGCATTATTGCCGGTATTATCGGTATTGCCATTGTCGCATTGATTACATATTTTAATCCGATTGCTGGTCAAGGTAGTACAGTGGATCTAAGTAGTTTAAATATATCTTTAATTTTATATGTATTTGTTGCAGCGATGTTTGCTATTTCGGCAATGGTGTTACCCGGAATCAGTGGTTCTACCTTATTATTGATTTTCGGACTTTATGTTCCTATCATAAGTGCTGTTAAAGCGGTGATTAGCTTTAACTTAGATTATCTGCCAATCCTGATTGTCTTTGCATTGGGGATCTTAGCGGGAATTGTTTCAGTAGTGCGGGTTATCAAATGGGCTTTAGATAAACATCGTTCGATTATGATATTTCTGATAATCGGTATGATGATTGGTTCTTTTTATGCCATCATCATGGGACCACAAACATTGTCAACACCAAAAGCACCATTGAGTTTTAGTTCTTTTGATATTTTATGGTTTGTAGTTGGTGGACTTATTATCTTTGGTTTGCAGAAGATGAAGGATGTTACAGAAAAGGCAGATTAATACGTTATTTGGAAGGTAAATCCAAAGAGGATTTGCCTTTTTTATTTGTAAATACTTACATATAGACATCTGAATTTCTCGTAAGAAGTACGACCGATTATCCTCAATAATTTTTCATCTAAAATCAATAATTTCAACTCACATACCTCATAAGAGGTACGACGGAACCGGGGAGATCGCAGTATACATATACAATTTATTTCAACTCTCGTACAAGAGGTACGACAGCTGCAGATCAACACGTATGAACAATTAAAATTATTTGAACTCACGTACCTCACAAGAGGTACGACTGGTCGTAGATTTCAATATCTCCAAAATTACCATTTCAACTCACGTACCTCACAAGAGGTACGACAGTTGTTCATATTTATCACCTACCATATATTCATATTTCAACTCACGTACCTCACAAGAGGTACGACTATTATCGAAGTTATCTTTAAATCATTAAACAAAAAATTTCAACTCACGTACCTCACAAGAGGTACGACGATAGCAACTGACTTATATGTATTTAGACAGATGATTTCAACTCACGTACCTCACAAGAGGTACGACTGATGTTGACAGTAAAATGACCGGTTTAAAGGGTATTTCAACTCACGTACCTCACAAGAGGTACGACACCAACAACTAACCAACAATCAACCACTATAAAAATTTCAACTCACGTACCTCACAAGAGGTACGACCGATTCATGCGATGAAAAATTGTCTTCACGTCGGATTTCAACTCACGTACCTCACAAGAGGTACGACTATCAAAACCAAAGACATTACCCGAATGGTATGAATTTCAACTCACGTACCTCACAAGAGGTACGACACGCGTATAATAATCGATAAATACAGCGTCATTTATTTCAACTCACGTACCTCACAAGAGGTACGACCTTTAAATTTGATTTGACCTAACCAAGTTTGAAATATTTCAACTCACGTACCTCACAAGAGGTACGACGCAAATTGGGAAGTGCTTAATACTTGCCAATGATGATTTCAACTCACGTACCTCACAAGAGGTACGACCACAAAATTGAGTTAACAGATGAGCGTACAGGTATTTCAACTCACGTACCTCACAAGAGGTACGACAGCAAATATTGCTTTTAATCTCGATATTAGTAACAATATTTGCATTAAATTAACATAAAAATTAAATTTCTATCAAATAAAAGCATAAAAATCCAATTAAAATAATCAAAAATAGGTGCGAATGTCCTAGGAAATTTATGTTAGCTTCACATTCGCACCAACATTTAAAAAATCAAAGGTTCCGTAACATCGAATGTTGGTTTTGCTCCAATATGAATAATCTTATTTTTATAATTATTCCCTAAAAGATAGAAGCGTAGGCTGTCTTTACTTTCATCGATTTCAGTAGACAATACATGCTGCAATTCAACATATTCTTTTTGATTTACATTGCATTCAAACACTGAATTTTGTACTCGCAATCCATAATTCAAACAATGCTTAGCTACCTTCCTTAAACGTTTCCTCCCAGCTTTATCCTCTGTATTCACATCATATGTTATTAATACCATCATAATCATCACTTCCACAAAAATGGTGCATATTCATCTAAATCACCTCTTAAGTACCGAGCTAATAATTGTGCTTGTACGAAAGGCACCATACCCCATTCAATTTTTTCTTTTAGATAAGGATGTGTAATCTGTTCGTTTTTCTTGTTTTGCCAAGTTGCCAGAAATATTCGTCTACCTTCTTCATTTAAAAGAACAGCATTATTTTCTTTCTTTATAAAATGAGCACTTGTTAAAATTTTCTCATTTATAAGTGTTATAACAAATCTGTCTACCATGATTGCTCTTAATTCTTCCATAAGATCTAAGGCTAATGAAATCCTGCCAGGTCGATCTTGATGTAAAAAACCAACATAAGCATCTAATCCGACACTTTCACATGCAGAAGCACAATCATGAGATAACAATGTATAACCAAAAGAGAGCAATGCATTTATGTTATCTTCTGGCGGTCTTTTATTTCTGCCATGAAAGAAAAATACATCTTTTTGCTGCAATATTAATTCATCTAGTACACTAAAATAGGCAACAGCAGCTTTTCCTTCAAAACCCATTAACATTTTACGATCATTTACACTTTGTAGATTGCACAAACATTCCTGCATGATGGAAACAGCATTTTTAATAGCATTTACATCCACACGCATCGCGTGATCACGCACTACTCTAGCTAATACCCACTTTGCATTATATATCTTTCCTATCAACATATTTTTCGCGATGGCTAGACTTTCCATCTCTGAATCAGATATCCGATATTGTTTTTTTCGCAATACCACATTACCATATTGTTCACCATTTACTCTAGCTAAAAAGCGTCCATGTGAACTCAAAAAAGTCAATGCAATGTTTCTTTGAGCACAAGCATGCATTAAGTCTGGGCTTGCCCCTGCATATCCAAAAGTGATAATTCCTTCTAAATTATGAAAAGGTATACGTTTTTCTTTATCATCACCTATTTGTATCTTTACCGTTTCACCATCCAGCGATAAATAAGCATCTGGTGACGTAATATATAAAATATTATTTAATTTTTTCATCTTCTGCTTCCTCATGCAATTTTCTCTTGATGTAGGTATTCACTGTTTCTTTATTAGCTATCTCAGGCAGACATATGTTTTGTAAGTAACATCGTTTGCATTTTGCAGAAGGTTTTACTTTAGGTGTATAAGATTTTTCATAATATGCATGCATCTCTTGAAATGCGCTTTCTACTTGTTTCCGTAATGCTTCTGAAAACTCCACTTCTTCTCTCCTAGCAATTTCATGATAAAACAAATACCCTTTATCAATGTTGCAATCAAACATTTCTTCTAAAGCGATTGCCTGTGTACACAATTGCAAACAATCCATTTCAGTTGTTTTAGGTTTTCCTTTTTTCTATTCCACAGGATAAGGTTTCCATATGCCTTCCCTATTGAATAATTTTATCCCTTGCTTATCTTTATGAAATTCCACCACATCACAAAATCCATGTGCTTTTAATGCATAAGAGTGCACTTCTAAACTTCTTGTGATTAAGATATCTCCTCTTTTTTCAGTAAATGATCCATCGTGGGCATGTTCATGAACTATCGACCCTAAAACTGTTAAATCGTTATCTTCCTACTCTTTTTCAATGTGTATTAATGCCCACTGTCTACGACAAAAGGAAAAGTGCTGAATACCTGCTATATCAAGGAAATCTATATCTTCCCATTTATTCATAAGTTTCAGGTTTTAAATCAGGGTAATCTTCCGTATAAATTTCATAATCATTTATATCAGAGGACATGCTTTTCTTGACATCTATCTTTAAAGTACGATGAACCTTTGCAGATGAATATTGACCATTTGCACAATTATGCTTCCACCAAAACATCTTTAGTACTTCCATACTACCATCAGGACGTGCAGCAGAACAATCATTTTCAAATAATGTGCGCAGTGCCTCCTTAATAACCTCAGCATCTTCTTCGCTAAAGCCAGTCTTTTCTGCTAATTGACAATTGATACTTCCCTTAAATACATAAATACCAAAATCTACACGATGCTTTGTCCCCATGGTGTCTGAGCTTTTCTTATCACCACTTTCACCATTTACGCTCTTTGTAATCTGCAATCCAGATACTTCCGCCGGTTCAATGCTATATGCTGATTGTACAGATACCGGACCTCTAACACTGACACTGACGCCAGCTGTTGAGCCTTTTTCTTTAAAGGCAAATACTTGCCCAAAACTTCGTACATCTAGCCATGATTTACATGCAGCTTCTGCATAAAGTCCTCTATTCTTAGCTTTTTTTGCAGCTACAACCTGCTCATTATTATCAGCTCTTTCTTTTAAACTATCATATCCATCTGTTGCTCTATCTTCAGATTGTACAAAAATATCGTATCCCATATCTTGCATACGGTTTCTGATTTTTCTTTTAATACAAACATCAGATACTTCTCCATACCCATCTAAGGTCGTTCTTGGACGGTTTCCATTTAATGGATCACCATTAGGATTCGCATAGCGAACAGAAAATACTACTGCAAAATCAATCTTGTTTTTTAAGGTACTCATATTATTTATCCTCGCTTTCTTCTTGTTTATTTGTTTTATATCGCAATTCATCAAGCTGTGCGCAATAGCTTAAAATAAAACATTTATCTAATGCACCATCTAACTGATATTTCTCTTCATTCAGCAGTGTGTTAGCCAGTTCATTCATTTCTTCGTTCAAGACTTTAAAACGATAATTTTTATTCTTCCTTAACTTTACCTGGTAAGGCTGTAATCTTAGGTAAAGTTGTTCCCAAGTTTCTAATGGTCTTAACTGAAAGCGCCGCATATAGCGCTCCGCATTGGTTTCTCTATCTCTTACGCCCATAGTTTCTAAAGCTTCTTTTTCTACTTCTTGCGCATAAGCAAGTAAGCGTCCCCATAAATAACTAATATCCATTTTTTGTTTATCTAGTCCCATGATCCAGACCTCCTTTTCTGACGCTATATCATTCAGATATTTTCTTAAAACAGCACAACCGATATGTAAATCAGCATCATATTCTCCACTTGACATAGTATAGGGTTTATATAAGCGTTGGCAAATATGATCCACTAATGCATAAGGCAGTTTACGCCCATCCATGATACAGCTTAATAATTCCTTTGTTGTTGCTTTTTCTATTTCTTTTTTAATGCTATTACCATATGCGCAATGGATGATACTCTTAATCGAAGGCGTGCCGGTGTAACGTATACGTTGGTAGATTTCTTTCCCTTTTGCATCTATTTGTTTTTCAAAACGAATAACATTTTGCCATGCACAGGATGCATACCACTTACCTATACGTTGTAAGAAAGCAGAACCTTTTAATTCACTGTAATACGAAATTGAAAGTCTTCCTGTAGTGGCAGAATCTAAAGCCATAATGACAACATCTTCATCTGGATCTTGAAATCTTTTGGTATAGTATCCTGATAAAGCTTTATTTAATGCATACGCATAATCTTCCTGTATATCTATTTTAATTTCCTTTTCATCATCAAAATCAAAGATATTGTCTAGTGGGTTGATAAGCTCAACTTTTTTTAATCCCCATGCAACGATGGCTAATTCACCAGAACCATATAGCTTCCCTTGACGTTCAATCAGCCATTTCAAGGCATTGTGTATTTTCTGGGATGCTTCATAGCCAATACCTGCACATTGTGCACTATCAGTTAATAGTCCTAAGTAAGTGAAATTGGTTGTATCATTTGATGATATCAATTTCGCTTTATCAGCAACATTGCGTATCTTATTAGGATGTTTTGTAGATAGCGAGGTATGTTCCCCACTAATATAGCAAAGCCCTTTTTGTTCAATCATCGGTTCATAGTATGCAGAAAAAGACTTTATTAAATCTGCTTCCATCCATAGTTTATGAAAGTGCCCATCTTCATCCTCTACAATAAAACGAAGTACCGCACTGCTCTGTTCTGTTACTAATTTGAAGATATCAATGCCATCTGTGTCAACCATGCGTTTTTTGCTAAGTTTTCCATTCTCATCAACAATCAGAATGTCTTGCTGTACAAGATCATGCAGCAACGTTCCTTTATCCAAATATGTATAAAGCGATTTTAAAAGTGATGTTCCCAGTTTTCCTTGTGCCGATTGGATCCATGCCTGCAGTTGTTGCATATAAATCGCATGGCTATCATAAAGCTTTTTTTCATCTGAATATTGTGCTAGATTTTTTGCCATGAAATAAAGCTTATCAAACAGTGGATGGGGAACCTTGTTGGCATCCTTACCCGAACGACAAGAAGAATCAATGGTACTTGGTATCATTGTTTTTGCATTCGCTTTCGGAATAAGTACTGCTTGTATACTACCATCTTGAAACAACGTACATTCGATATGTGCACTTACGGTTGTATAACCGATTGGTAACAATATCCGATGATTATTATCGGCAATTCCTACCTTATCCAAACAATTATCATAAGTTTCACATAGCTTTACCGCCCAGCTCATACCTCATCACCATCCTTTAAGAAGGAAAAGTTCTGACCGGGAATGAACAGTTTTTCTTCTTTCATAACACGCAAATCATTTTGAATAGGACAATTTTGTTGTTGTGGGAATTCAATAATGCCATGCTTCATCTGTGGATAGAAAAACAGCGCTCTTAATTTCTCATCCGCACTTTGTTCCGGATATTGATAGCTATGAAACATTAAGCCAAACGTCATGGCCGCAACATTATCATAAGCTGAACTTCCTTCGCCAAATATGCATGGTTCTACTTCTGCAACACATTCTCTGGTCCCAAGAAATACATCTCGCTTGCCACCTTTTTCCAGCATACGTTTAGCAATTTGATAATGTTTATCTTCGTTGCGATCTTGTTTCAAATCGGGACGATTTTCATTCCATACAAAATGTGCTTCAATCTGATACTCTACATCATACAAATAGGTGTAAAGGGATAGTGAATTCCCTTGCGATTTGCTGATGGCACCATCATAAACCAAAGGCCGCATTCCTTTTGCTTCTGTTTGAATTTGTTTCATCACACGACACTTATCAATCATCCATTCGATCGTTGGTTTCCAATATATCGCTTCTACAATACCTCGTAAAGCACCATAGGTTGGAATTTGATATGACATCTTTTCTCCACCCATACGCGTGATGGGATCCGTAAATAACGCATATTGCCCCTGCACTTTAAATTGAATTTTATTTTCTCTCATATTTCATCACTCCTTTCTTCATAGAAAATAGCCACCTTTTTGTGCCATCATGTGGAATCCACACGTTTCATCATAATAACCATCATTCAGTATCATCACCCCCAAGTCTTTTATAGCTGTAAAGCAGTCTTGATAGTGATTCCCTTGTGTATATACTTCAATGCTATAACGCTGTGCTTGTTTTATTAACGTATCGATGCGTTCATAATCTTTTATATCCGCACATAATTCGGTGATGATGTCTTCACCTTTGCCATATGGTACAATTACTGTTGTCGTTGCATTAGGTATTACTTCAAATAAATCGCCAGCTTTACGAAAAGCTTGCCGCATAACACATTGTTTTTTCTCATCATTACTGAATTGCTTTATACTTTGTTCATTTTCTGACAATAAATCATATAGATTGTAAGTCACTTGTCCAACTTTTTTAATATAATCTGTTTCGATAGCTAATTCGCTCTTATAAGCAGAAAGGTTTTCATAGTAAAATTTATAGTAGCTATGCAATGTCTTCTGTGATGCGATATTATTATCGTATTGTAGTGGATTATCTCTGAATTTTTTCAATACTCGAAGGGTCAATGCTTTTGCTCTGGCAATTTCTGATAGTCTTGATAAATTTTCATCAGCATCCGAAAAAATATACGTAATTCCTTCTTCATATTCACGATTTCGATTACAGCGTCCAGCTGCTTGAATAATACTGTCTAAACCTGTACAAGCACGCCACACAGTTTCAAAGCTTAAATCCACTCCTGCCTCAATCAAAGATGTGCTGACACAAATGACTTTCGTATCTTTCTTTAAAGCTGTAGTCATCTCTTTAATCATATCTTCTTTATGCTGTGCACACATTGTATTCGCCAAGAAGAATATTTTATAATCTTTATCCAAAAGAGTCTTAAGTTCATGGTAAACATCATAAGCTCTTTTCTTTTGGTTTAGGATAATTAGAGCCGATTGGCGTAATTGCATATCCTCGCTAATTACCTTTACTAATTCATCTGTGTGCATTATACACTGTGTCTTATCTTCATAGCGGACACGTTGAAAAGCTTCATTATATATTTTTAAATGAGAAAGTATTTCTTCATAAGGAGGAATAGCGTTTAATTTATTGGGAGGAAATGGCTGTGTAGCGGAACACAATAAAACAGTAGACCCACAAAATTCTGTTAAATAGTCAATAGCTGTTTGAAACATATTCTTACAAGACACAGGTAATGATTGAATTTCATCGAATATCAAAATCGCATCTGTCAATTGATGCATTCTGCGAATATTTTGTTTAGACCCATGGAAAAGTGCATTTAATACTTGCACATAACTTGTGAGGATTACTGCATGATCCCAACGTTCTGTGAATAGTTGATGCTGTTCATCATCATCAATAACAAGACTAGAATAATGTTCTAAGATGATGACTTCATCTTTTTCACCCAACACATCTCTTAAGTTAGCTGCATTTTGCGTCAATATTGACAAATAAGGTATCACATAGTAAATATGACGGATATGTTTATGTTTTTTTGCATGTGCTAATGCAAATCGTAAACTTGCTAACGTTTTCCCAGAACCGGTAGGAGCAGCCAGTGTGTAAATGCCTTGCTTTTTTTCTCCGGCCTGATAACATTCTAGAGATATTTGATTTCGTAACTGATTGATTTCTGTTTGCTTGTTTCCTTGTTGAAGAGTTAAAAGATGTGCATTTAGTTTTTCTTCTAATGTTTCCCAGATATGCAGGCGGTTCTTTTCAAAATAGGGAGGTTGAAGTACATTATAAGATAAAGTAGGATGATTCATGAACAAATATGTATCATAGCAATCTGCATCTCGTAATGCACTTTGTAATAAGCGCGTTTGCAATCCTAATTGAAAATACAAAAGTGTTCCATTTTTCTTTTTACAACCTTGCTCTTCTAAGAATGGTTTTAATTTATTTACATGTTCTTTCATGCGTAAAAAGAGAGTTTGATATTGTTGAATAGCCTCTTGGATGAGTGTTTGCAAATACCTTTTATCAAATATGCTGAAAAAGGTATTTACGCTTTCTTCATAATCTAATATTTCTTTCTTTGTCATTAATTTTGAATGAAAAGGCATTTCTTTATCCGGATTATACATATCATAAAGTTTTGAATGATGGGATAATATGATCAAACTTACGGATTCTATAAAGCATTTTTGTATAACTTCATTAGTATTATCTAAATTATAGAAATGATCATATAGATAAATAGCACCTGCAAAAGCATGATTAATTTTTTCATTTGTGTCTTCATCTTTCATTAAATATGCTTGAAATAAAGATTTAGCTTTTCCTAAATCATGCAGTATCCCACTTAAATAACCAATTTTATCAAGTTCACAAGTGGTTAAAAATTTTTGGCATAAAGCTGCTGTATTTTCTTCGTGCTGTTTTAGTGTTTGTGAATATGCTGTTTTTTTGATACGATGCGCTAATAGTTCACCCATGAAATGCCCCCCGACAGTGTTTGTAAGCGTTTTCTCAATTATATCATAAAATTTTAATTATTGAACGATATTATATGATTGACTTTTACAATTTATCGCTTATGACAAAGTTGACAAATCTTTATATTCTATATAAAATATGTAAACTACATATAAATTATATAGAAGGTGAAAATATGAATATTTCTATGTATACGTATCAGAAACAAATTGAACGCATTTATCGCAAATTAAACCATCGTTCTACTGGTTTTCTACGTCCTTACTATGAAAAATATCAAATAAGTGAACTTCAATACCGTGTTTTATCCCATATTCAAGAACATACCGCTTGTACCATAGGTGCCTGTGCAAAAGCCTTGCAACAAGATGCAGGCAATATGTCTGTAACCTGCAAAAAATTAGAAAAATTAGGATATATCTTTCGTAAACGCAGCGTGAGCGATGAACGTGTAGTCTTATTATATCCTACAGAATCCGGAAAAGCTTGTATTCATACGATCCATGATGCCATGTATCAGCATTATCAAAAACAATGGAATTATTATAACGATAAAGACAAAGAACTCATCGTAAAAGGATTACAAAAGTTAGAACAATTTATAGAAATGATAAATGAAAAGGAGGATCCTCATGAATAAAAAAGGTGTCTTATTCGATATGGATGGTACTCTCATCAATACCTATGAAAATATCAATTTCAAGCAAGCATTAAGTGAATTAAAGACTGTCCAAAAAACATTAATATTAAAAGTTTTAAAATCACGCGTGCGAAGCTTCTCAGAAATGGAACAAAAGATTCGTGAAGAGGTGGAAGATCCACAAGAAGCGCAAGATTTAATTGATCGTATCATGGATTTTTTACTAGATCATTATGATCATGCTCCTATGAAAAATGAAGCTTTGACCTTCCTGCATTATCTGAAGCAAAAAAATTATAAAATATGTCTATGTACAAACAATGCAACTGATGTGGTCAATCACATCTTAAAACACAAACAAATGACTCCCTATTTTGACTATGTTATTACTTCTCAACAAGTAACACGCAGTAAACCAGATCCTCAGATGTATCTAGAGGCATTACATAATGTCAATCTTAAAGCAGAAGAATGTGTAATTTTTGAAGATACAGAAAATGGTGTACAAGCTGCGAAAAATGCCGGTATTGATGTTATCGTTGTGAGCGATAAAGAAAAACGCAAATTTGCAGATTGTCCGATTATCATACAAGATTATTCTGATAAACGTCTGTATGAGTTATTCTAGGAGGATATCTTATGTTCTATATCTTATGTTTCTTCGCTTATAGCTTTTTAGGTTGGATATGTGAGTGCATCTATTGCAGTATTCCTGCCAAGAAATTCATAAATCGTGGATTTTTAGAAGGACCCTACTGTCCAATTTATGGCTGTGGAGCTATGCTTGTTATTTACCTACTCACACCTTTTGCCGCTAAGCCACTGCTTCTATTTGTAGCAGGCATCTTTGTTACAAGTGTACTTGAATACATAACCAGCTGGCTGATGGAAATGTTCTTTCATACAAAGTGGTGGGATTATTCAACATATCCTTTTAATATTAATGGACGTATTTGTTTAAAAAACTCTACACTTTTCGGTATTATGGCTGTATTTGTTTACTATGTATTGCATCCATTTGTAAATGATTCAATAAATCTTTTGCCGCATCCGGCACAAGCTATACTTTGTATATTGTTAATTATCCTATTCACCTATGATGGTGTATCAACACTTATGGCATTACTACGCAAAAACAAGGACTTCTTGGAAGTGGAGAACAGTATGAAAGAATTGGTCAAAGAGTTTAAAACAGCCCAGATTTTTCCACTTGAAGAACCTATAAGTGAAAGTATTCGCCGTGTTTTAGATAGTACCGATGCAGATGAAATTTTATTATCGCATATTAAAAAAATTCATGATATGGTAGATTCCCTGCATCAAAAACGTAAGCATACACACGAGCGTTTAAGTAAAGCATTCCCTAACAGAAAAGAAGCTTTATCTAGAACGAATATTGTAGCATTATTTAAAACAATGCACAATCACTTACATCATTAATCTTTGTAAACAATGAGCATCACAAAACATTAACCAAAAGAATTGGAAAAGCTTTTCTTCGTACAAATTCATATAGTATAAGATGTACTATAGCATCCAACTCTACCGTCATTGTTTGGACAATTGAATGGACATATAATCGCGGCTTATTATAAATTTATTGCATTTTCAAATAACATAAGGAGAATATCATGTATATAAAAAAATCAGATATTTGTACCATACCAAATTTACTTACTATGCTACGCATAATTCTAGTACCTATTTTCATATATTATTATATGCAGGATGAACAACTGATCGCAGCTATTCTTATCCTAGCATGTGGTTTTACTGATTTCTTAGATGGCTATATCGCAAGACATACGAATGCAATAAGTGAAGTAGGTAAAATGTTAGATCCTTTTGCAGATAAACTTCTGCAGTTCGCTATTGTATTTGTACTGCTATTCAAGATTCAGCATATGAAATGGGTGTTTCTGTTATTCATGGTCAAAGAAACCAGTATGTTCTTATGTTGGCTGTATATGAGAAAAAAAGGCGGTTATATGAACGGTGCGCAGTGGTTTGGTAAGGTATCGACGGCAGTTTTCTATGTTACAATGTTTCTACTGCTCTTGTTGCCAATTAAAAACACTATATACTCAGATATCCTTTTACTCATTACAGCCATATTCTTACTGATTTCGTTCCTGCTTTATATGAAAACCTATTTCTCTATGTTTCATAAAATGAATCATTCATAAAGGAGGGTGCAGAATGGATACAGAAAAACAACGAGCCTTTATCATTCGTTTTCTGTATTTTTCCATTCTAATGCTCCTTTTTTATGTCTTTTTTCAATATATCATTCCCTACCTTTTACCATTCATTCTTGGTTTTTTCATAGCCTTTATGTTACGTCCCATTATCCGTATTTTTGTCAGGATTACAAAGGGACATGAAAAGTTTTGGAGCATTGTCATCATTTTATTTTTTTATGCATTATTAGGTGTTATATTAAGTTATTGCGGTATGAAGATATACTTTTGGACGCAAGATGTGCTTGTTAAAATACCCGAATGGTATCAAAACACGATGGAACCTTTTCTTCAAGATTCTTTCTCTCATGTCCAAGTAGTTTGGAAGGATTATGATGGGGCGATATCAAGTGCCATCACATCCATTTGGGAAGGACTACAAAATTTTCTTTCAGGATTTGTTACCGACTTATCGCAAAACATTCTAAGCATATTAAGTAATTTACTATCTTCAGTACCTAAATTCCTTTTAACCTTTTTTATAGCCATATTTTCCAGCTTCTTTTTTACTTCTGATTACCATAACCTTTCTAATTTCTTTTTTCAACAGTTCTCACCAGAAACACAAAAAATCATATTATCTATACGTTATTTTGCCACTCATACCTTTTTAAACATGTTTATAGCTACAATCAAATTAATGCTATTAACATTCTTTGAATTAGTCATAGGTCTTTCTATTTTAGATATAAAAAAAGCCTGGCTAATAGCCTTAGGCATAACGATTTTTGATGTACTTCCAATATTAGGTACCGGCGGTATTATGATACCATGGATTCTGTTTTCTTATGTTCAAGGACAACATAAACTAGCCATAGGATTATTAATATTATATTTAATTATTACTTTAATACGTAATATAGTAGAACCTAAATTAATGGGAAAGCAGTTAGGACTGCATCCTTTGTTAATGCTGTTATGTATGTATGCAGGTGGTAAATTATTTGGTGTGTTTGGATTCATGTGCATGCCGATGGTGTTACTAATCCTTAAAAATCTTAATGAAGAGGAAATTATACATTTGTATAAATGTTATAACTTACATGAATCCAAATGCAACATTTCAACTCACGTACCTCATAAGATGCGACACTTTGACAAATAATTATGTACGATTCAATTTCAACTCACACATCTCGCGAATGCGGCGTTTCTCATAGAGTGCTCTATCGAATACTTTATCATTTCAACTCACGCTTCTTACAAGATGCGACCTTCGCTGATAACTTCATCTGCTTTATTTACTTCATTTCAACTCACGTACCTCATAAGAGGTACGACATCAGCGTACTGGAAGATTATTTCAAAAAATGGTCATTTCAACTCACGTACCTCATAAGAGGTACGACCTGTAGATCATCTACCTGCTGCAGAAAGGTATCATTTCAACTCACGTACCTCATAAGAGGTACGACACTTGTTCATTTGGTTTATGATGTTCGTTAAATCATTTCAACTCACGTACCTCATAAGGGGAAGCTCAGCTAAGCCCAATTGATTAGCAAATCTCTTTTAAAATTGAATATATGTCCTCGTAGCACAAAGGATAATGCAACTGCCTCCTAAGCAGTAGAGTGATGGTTCGAGTCCATTCGAGGACGCCAATTTTGTCGATAAATAGGGCGTTTTCTTGAGTTTTCAAAAAATAGATTTTGAAGTGATAAACTCATACCTTTTAAGGCTTTGCTCTATCTATTTTATAGTCAATCAGTTTTATCGCTGATTGCTTTTTTAATGTGAGTCGAACTTTTTCGCCCTTATTTTTGCTAATGAAAATAGGTGTTTTGCTAATTTGATTTTAAGTGCTCATTTTTCATAAAAGAAAACACTCATTTTATTTGAGAAAACGATCTCTTTAAAATAAGTGTTTTTTTTATTTACTGGCGTACCCGACAGGACTTGAACCTGCAACCTTTTGAATCGGAATCAAATACTCTATCCAATTGAGCTACGGGCACTTACATATTCAGTAAATAGTATATAACATAATTGAAAATATTAAATGACGAAACTGTTATAATTGTAAACTATTTCAATGCATCAATCAGTTGCGACATAAGGTCTGGATTTGACTTCAATGCATTGACAAGCGAATCAACATCAACTTCTTGAGGTTTTACTGTTTGTTGATCAACTCCAACTCCTGAATTTTTATAAAATGTTTCATCGAATTTTTGAGCATTTACCTTACGATCTTCATCTAGGATATGACTATATACTTCTGTTATCATATCTGCTTGAGAATGACCTGTATCACCTTGTGTGGCTTTTATATCACCATGATTGAGTTTTAACTTATAAGTGGTACTAGAATGTCGAAAAGAGTGAAATACAACGCTAGGAAGTCCTGCTGCTTTTGTAACTTCTTTTAGTTGACTTCGTATTACACTATGTGAACATTGTCTACCGTCCTCAAAACAAACTACAAGATCATAATCGGTATATTCACAACCAAAGTATTCTTTGTATTTTTCTTGTTCTTCTTTCCAATCACGAAGCATAAGTGCTAATGTTTTTGGTAGCCATATTTTACGAATGCTGCTTTCTGTCTTTGGTTTCTTTAAAACAGTGGCTGTTTGATATGATCTATGAGGTGAACGTGGTGGAAATGTAAAGATAACATCTTTATCATTTAAAACTTTTAATGCGTTTGTAGATACTTGTTCTAATTCACAAGTAACAAAGATATGTGCATCGTCATTGGCAATATCATTATCACTGATGGCTACATCTTTCCATCTTAATCCTAATACTTCTCCTAAACGCAAAGAACAGGCAAACGATAAATGAATTGCAATCGCTAGCTTAGGATCTGTACAATGCTCTAATGCTTGAATAATCATATCTGAAGTCCATATTTCTCGTTTCTTATAAACATGCTTAGGCGGTTCTACGGATAAGAATGGATTTTTTGCGATTAGATCCCATTTTACTGCCATTCCAAAAGCACATTTTAAATGCTTATTGATAGTTTTGATTGTGCCTGTTGTAACTTTTCGTTTTGTCTTATGAATTTTATTTACTGCACTATCCATGTTTTGTAAATCACGATAATACTTTTCAATCACTAAAGGTGTGATGTCTTGTAGTGCCATGTTTCCTAAAATTGGACGAACATAATTGTCAAAATCTCTCACTGTTTTTTCATAGGTACTCATTGACCATTTCTTTACACCATATAAATCAATAAATAAATCTAAAAATTCATTCATTGTCTGAGAACTAGGTGGTATAAAGATGTTTTTATCTTTTTGGCTTTCTACTTCTGATTTTCTCATTCTTGCTTCATTATAAGAATCAAATGCTTCCCATTTCTGTTTTCTATTACCTTGACTATCTTCATAAGTGTAAACAACTGCATATTTTTTATTTCTCTTTTGTATTGATGCCATAATTTTCTCTCCTTTCCTTGTTTACAGGACAATTCTAAGCAAAATTAAAAATAAAAGCGAATGTGCGATTTTCTAAAAACGCAAAAAGCGAAACACTAAAGTTCCGCTTTGAGTTTAGCAATCAATTTCATTTTTAATTCAGGATTATCCTTGATTTGTTGTATTAGCAAATTCATATCTTCATTTTTTTGTTGTGGCAAGACTGCTTGAATCTTACTATTGATACTTTTTTGATTTAATTGAATGACATGAGTTGTTGATATTTTTGGTTTTGGAAGTGATAATTCATGTTTTAATGTTGCATAGAAATAATCTGCATTACTCATGCCTTGATTTTGACTTTCCTTTTTAGAAAAAGACTTAAACTTTGTGAGTGTAAGTTCTTTAAGGTTTGCCTCTGCACAAGTCTTGTGATACAGCTTTGTCATATTACGATCATCACAAGGTTTTCCGTTAATCAGTGTAATTAACAATGCATAAGGATTTTCTTCAACCATGAATTCTTTTTGTCTTTCTTTCCATATTCTTAACAATAACGCAACTTGTTTATGAATATGTACGGTCTTTTGAGGAACATCTTTATAAAACAAGATTAAACTTGTATTGGTTTGTGTAAATCCAGCACATTCAAATTGTTTGATAATTCTTTGAGGATTCATCATTTGAACTGTGTTTTTATTTAAACGGTCTAATATTTTATTGGAACAAAGGTAACATTGATCTTGAGCAATCAACTCATCGCTAATATGAATATCATGCCACGATAATCCACCGATTTCTCTTATATCTAAACCGGTAGAAAACATAATATGCAAGAAAATAAATAATCGCATATCATCAACCGATTCAAATAAATGTTGAACAAATTCTAAATTCCATTCTTTATATGGTTTATTTTTATGATATTTAGGTGCAACTTGCTCATGAAATGGATTGTTTTCAATCAACTGTTCTGATACTAGATAATCAAATGATGTTTTTAATAGCATATAGCAGGAACGTAACATACTGTTAGGGATATATTCCGTTTTTATTTGATTCCTTTTTCCGATTGCAGGAGTTTTCTCTAATTGATTCATTGTTTTGATAGCAAAATTAGGTTTTATATCTTTGATTTTCTTACTTCCAACAACTTGAGATATATAATTGTTGATCACTCCCATATTGCTTTCATACCTTGAACTGCTCCATTGATTGCGTCCAATCTTAGTCGCATATTGAACTAAAAAGTTAAGTATTGTCGTGTTAGGTTTGATATTCATCTTTATATGAATACCTTCGTTTTCAATTTCTCTTTTTCTAACAAGTGCTGATGAATAGTCATAATAAGTTTCCCATATTTGCTTTGTTACGCCATTCTCATCAACTTTTTGATAAACCACAGAATATGCTTTTCTTCGTTTTGTAATAATCGCCATTGAATTATCCTCCTAATATTAAAGATTTTCATTGAGCCACTTATCAAATGACTCTTTTGAGATTCTAATAGATGAGCCAATTCTTACGGATTTGAATTTGTTTTCTGCTACTAATTGATAAGCGGCATTTTTTCCAACACCTAAGATTTTCATAATTTCTTGAACGGTGTAGGTTTTCTTTTCATATAAAATAGGTTTCATCTTTATTATCTCCTCTCCATCTTATCTTTAATAAATGAGTAAAACAAATGTGCGATTTTCAATTCAATAGCGATTTTACATACTTGACATTAGTTGTTTTTATGATAGTTATGCTTCATACCTAAACTAATTAAAATTCGGTTATCTAATAATTTCATAAATCTGGGCGTTACACTTCCTATATATTTGATAATTCTGCTTTTATCAATGACTTTGATCTGTTCCATCATTACAATAGACGGATACTTTAATCCAACCGTCGTAGGAATACTATAATGAGTAGGTAAGTGATGCTTTTCATACACTTTGCTTGTCAAACAAGCAACAATAATCGTAGGACTATATTTATTTCCTTTATTGTTTTGTACAACAAGAACCGGTCTTACACCACCTTGTTCAGAGCCAAAGCCATTACTTAAATCAACTAGATAGATTTGTCCTCTTTTGATCTTCATTCAAATTACCTCCTATGTAAAACCAGACTCAAAATAGAATCTGGTTATTTATCATATGAATCGTTGTTTTCCATTTTTCCCTGAATACCTGAAAACATTAAGGATACTATTAGACAAGCAGTAGCATTGCTTTCACTGGAATTTCACCATCGTGTGGTATCTCACACAACTGCAGTACAGGAGTATCATTATACCTAATAAATTTCATTGCCGAACATTTGCTAGATGTTTTTACAGTTCAATTTTATTCGCTCGCATATCACTGGTCATGGCGTATTGACTGAAAGGCTCATTTACTAGGAACGTATCTAATAGCTGTTATTTTGTTTTCAAGGATCAGTGAATCCTACTTTTTAAGTGGGTTCACTATATATGCCACGAAAACGTCTTTTTTTCTCACATTTTTAAAAGTTCTTTTATTTTTTTTATTTTTCGATAGATAGAACTCATAGAAAGACCTAAAATTTGAGAAATTTCCCGAACATTATATCCATGCTGCTTTAAGATAATAATATCTAATACAATTGAATCTGTGTATTTTAAATACTCAAATAATGTTTCATTTTCAATTTGATCCAATAAATCTTCTATCGAATAAGATTCTTTTTTGTCATGCACTGGTTGCATATAAAAGAAAATATCTTTTGTAACATTTTGATTTCGTCTAAATCTTCGCTCGGCATTAAACTGTTCTAAGTCAAATTCATGTAATTCTTCTATTTTTTGTTCATTGAAATGATGTTGTCTTAAAATTTTTTCTTCTCTATCTTTCCATTCTTTCCATCGTATATATTCTTTTTTATAATCATAACCCATATGATAATCCTCCATTTACTAAAAAGGTAAAACAATTTGGAGTAGGGAGGGCTACGACACCTAATTTCCGGTTTCATATCATAAATAATGAAACAAGTACATCATGAACATGACAATACATTTCAAATTCATCATAAGTAGCTGGAAACATTGAAATTCTACTAGAATAATTTACAAAAATAACAGTGATTTCTTTTTTTACTAGAGAAATTATCAATCTTCTCATTTCAAATGAATTTAACCATTTTTCAGTAGAGATTTTTTTTATTACACCAATAATATCCATATGATTTTGAATTACAGAAACTTTTAGTTGATCTACTAAATAATCTAATAAGTTTCTCGATAATTGTTCTCCTATTCTACAATAAATCAAGATTTTAATTTTCTTTTGCATAATCATTGCCTCCCGAAAAGTTCTTTTCACCCATATATGTGAAAGTTACTTATCAAGTGGTAGAAACTTTTTTATCTTTTTTTGAATTATTTGTTGAATTTGCTTTTTATGATAAATAATAGTTGAGTTTTTTACTCCTAGTACCTTTGCAACATTTCTTATTGACATATTTTCAATAAAAATAAGATTTGCTATTGTTTTATTTGGTTCATTTAACATTGATATTTCATGTAATATTTTCACATACAAGTCGTGTATAATAATTTTGTCTAGGAGTTCGATTTCCTTCTTATATACAAAAAAAGTAGCTAAATCAATATCTTCAAAATACAAGACTGATTTAGCTACTTCCATATGATGCATATGTCGAATTTGATCATAACTACTTCTAATAGTTTTAAACACCTCCTCACTTACTTCAACATACTCTTTATTCACTTTTATGTAATACTGTCTATGTTCCTTATTGCCATAAGTTTTAAAACTATTTTTATTGTAATCATATTTATAATTTTTCATCGCTATTTCCTCCTC
>NZ_CEVYEL010000013.1:0-59673 GCF_982403165.1 Longicatena sp. | reverse complement strand
CACCTCCTACTTAATCTTCCAATTTGAATTCTTTCAACTTTGCTAAACGAGGATCTATATCATCCTTTTTAGATTTCGTATAGTCTTCCTCTTTGACAACTTCCCAACCGTCACCTTTAGGATACTCTTTGATTCCTTCTTTTACGACCTTCAAAGGAACTTCCATAAGTATCAATTGAAAGATCACCGGCAATAGTTCTACGACATCACCTTTTACTTCGTGTACATCTTCATCCTCTGTCTTGTCAAAAGAGAACACTTCCAAAGATTTTGTGTGGAAATCATATTCTACATCCTCAAGGGTTATAGAACACGGCACGATCATCACGCCTTCAATATCCAGATCCGCAAATACGCGTTCACTGGCTGTATCGTAATGAATATTTCCTGATACCGTAACATCCTGCAATCCTCTGATTTGGTGCATCTTGGCGAACGCCGCAGGATCGAAAGCAATCGTATCCGTAAAATCGATTGTTTGTTTATCCGCCTGTAACAGCTCAGCTCTAGACCATTTCAAAAGAATCACCTCGTTGTCTGACCTATCCTATTATAAGGAAACTGGACAATAAAGTCAATATATTTCTCACTTTCCCATGATTAGGCTAATATATTAAACCACAAAAACGAAATGAAAGAAAGACTTTTTCTTTAATTTTTATTTTTTGTACCTAATTTTTACTAATTCTATCTGCTTTTTATAAAGTTTTGCATTTTCTTATATCCTTCACAGCAGTATCCCCTGAAAGTGAAAAACATGTTATATATGCTATTCTCACTTCATCTTTGTTTTCATTAAAAAGTGCTTATCAAATGAACAGCTTATGTGTTTGTAGTATGTTTATTCAACCATTTCAAAAGATCCCGATACACTTCTCCTTTATCTCTTTCGTTCAAGATTTCATGACGCATTCCTTCATACAATTTCCAAGATACATTCGCATATCCAACCTTACGCATCAACATTACAGCTGTATGGAATGCCTTTTCAGAAATGATACAAGGATCTTGTTTTCCGGCAATGAAATAGATAGGCATTGATGCATGGTGGCATTGCCAACCTTTTTTATCATATACAGTCATCATTAAAGCGAGAAGATTTTCAAAACCGTTTAAAGTAAACGTAAAGCCACATAAAGGATCTTCATCATATTCCTTTACCACATCTTCATCACTGCAAATCCAGCTGTTCTCACTTTTAGCATCTTGAATTCCATCATTATGATGCCCAAATGCCAAACGTTGTAAGAAAGAACTACGATAGTGATCTTGTTTCACTTTCTCCATGATCTGACAAAGTATCTTACCAAAAGCTGCTGCTTTATTTTCACTTGGCGAACCACAAACAATCAATCCATCAATATCCCTATCATAACGTTTACAGTATGCACGTACGGCTAAAGAACCCATACTGTGACCGAATAAAAACAATGGCACATGTGGAAAATGCTCTTTTATACGCATACTGATTTCATGAATATCTTCTATTAAATAGGTGGCATCAACACCATAGAAATATCCCAGATCTGCTTGTGACTTTACACTTTCCCCATGACCGCGATGATCATGAATGACACATAAATAGCCCGATTGTGCCAAATAATGCATGAGATTTTCATAACGTTCCTTATGTTCTGCCATACCATGTACCAGCTGAATCACACCAACAACTTCTCTATCCGGCACCATGCACATACCATGAATACAAAGACCATCACATTGACTGATAAAACTGAATTTTGTTAGTTTCATAAATGCCTCCGTTTTCTTGCCTTATCTGTTTTCATTGTACCATAGAATCGCTTAAAAATATGCTGACAAAGTATTCACATTGTCTAAGAGAGTACTATCTCCTAGAATTGACAATGTCAATACGTAAAAAATATGATAGAATAAATACCATATAGAAAAGAAAGGAGTTTGCTTATGCAGGTATGCGGTATTGTCACAGAATACAATCCCTTTCATAACGGGCATCAATATCACATTACACAGGCGCGTAGCATTCGTAATTGCGATTGTCTGATTGCCATCATGTCTGGTAATTTCGTGCAACGTGGAGAACCCGCCATCATTGATAAGTGGGAACGTGCTGCTTGTGCTGTTGCTCATGGTGTCGATATTGTCATTGAACTCCCCTATCCTTATGCAACACAAAGTGCCGATATCTTTGCTCAAGGAGCCATCCGATTGCTTACGCTGGCTAATGTCAACCATATGGTGTTTGGCAGTGAATGTAATGACATTGAGAAATTAAAACATTTAAGTGAACAAGCTGCTGCTTTACCAGTACAGAAAAAGCAAGCCATGGTAAAAAGCTTTGCTGATTCGTGTACCCAAATCGCTAGTAATGATCTTTTAGGCATCAGTTATTTAAAAGCATTGCAAGGCAGTGCTATACAGCCTTATACGATACAAAGAACAAATTCATATCATGAATTAACCTATACGAAGACAATCGCCAGTGCCAGTGCCATCCGTCATGGTATCATGCTTCATCAGGATGTTCATCATGCCACAGTAATGGCAAATAAATTAGATACAACATATGCTTTCACACATTATTACCCTTATTTACAGACATTACTTATGACCATGGATCGAGAAGATATTAAAGCAATGTTGATGGTAGAGGAAGGAATGGAGCAGCTATTACAGAAAAATGCCGCTCTCTATAGCGATATGGATAGCTTTGTAAATGCTTGCATCAGTAAGCGTTATACCCGCAGTCGCATTCAACGGACCTTACTTCATATATTAACCCAGACCAAGAAAACGGAAATACAGAAACTCCGTCCTTTACAGCACCTACGCATTCTTGCAATGAATGATGTTGGCCGAGCCTATTTGTCACAATTACGCAAACAAGATGATCTGATCATAGCTTCTCGATTTAACCAGATTCCACAAGACTGGAGAAAGATTGAGTTACGTGCGACACAGGCATATACATATCCATTAACACCAAAAAACAGAAAGGAAGCGATTGCCAAAGAATGGCAGTCTTTGGTTTATATCAAATGATATTACTCATCTGTATCATCCTCTTTGTGTTGCTTGCAAATCTTTATCTATATCATCACTTTCCAAAACCCAAACATCCCTTACAAGACATTTCTTATGATGTCGCAATTGTATTGGGTTATCCTTGTAATGCAGATGGCAGTTTATCAACAGTCCAAAAAAAGCGTATGGAGACTGCTATAAATTTATATGACAAACACTGCGTTCACCACTTATTAATCAGTGGTTCCTGCGTGCAGAATACTTATGTCGAGGCAGAAAAGATGGCCGCTTATGCTTTGACACAAAAGATTCCAAAACAAGCCCTTGTCTTAGAAACCAAGGCGCGTAACACGTATGAAAACTTAAAATACGCGAAATGCATTTGTGATGAAAAACAATGGGAAAACATTATTGTTATCACTAGTCCTTCCCATATGCGAAGAGCTGCCTTTTTTGTACATAAGTTTTTTCATAACTATGTTATGGACACCTATCGTGAGCATAGTAGCATTAGAGTTAGAATGGATGAATACTTTCGCATGTGGAATACATTATATTATGAAAGAAAGCTTAGAAAGAACTAACACATCCTTTTTAAGCTTTTTCTTCGTCTTTTGTGATATACATGGCTTTTATTTATAGCCTTTATATTCTGCCTTATCGCATACCCCACACCAATAAAAAAGAGCAGATAGTCCCTTTAAAAAGAGGAACCATTTACTCTTCTATATCATAGTTGCTTAGCTATTTTTCTTGTTCCCATGCATATACATAATGATACAAAGCTGTTGTAAATTCAGTGACAAACTGTCCAATTGTGACAAGGCGAAATCCATTGCGTTCATACATCTCTCTTAGTTTCACCTTCTTCTCACGCACATCTAAACGCACTTCCGGATAGCCTTCTTTACGTCCCTTATCCTTGAAATAGGTAATCATAGCATCGCTATAGCCTTTTTTGGCATGAGCAGGATCAACACAGATCTTATGCAGATATAAATACTTTCCTTTGTCTACATCCGGCCAGTATAATTCATCGACATCAACAATGAATAATCCGCAAACGACTTCTCCATTACATTTACCAACATAATAATCATCAATCGTATATAATTGCGAAAAGGCTTCCCATGTGACATCTGCTAAGCGCCATTGTGGAATACCATGAGCATTATTATACAAGACCCGACGACGATACATTTCTAAGATTGCGGGAATATCCTCTGTTGTTGCTTTCGTTATTAAAAATGTTTCTTGTTTCATAAAACCTCCATTGGAAAAGGTGAGTGTCACCTCACCTTATTGAATAACTCTTTCGACACTTTTTACGCTATTGACCTTTCTTAGATTCGCCATCAATGTCTGTAAATGAATAGCATTTTCCACAACAACCGTCATTTTTGTCGTTGCTGAAACCTTATCCTCATCAACTGAAGAATCAACATGCTGCAAACCCGCCTTGCATTGTGATACTACCGTCACAATATCGGATAGCAAGAAATTACGATCACTTGACTTCACGATCAGCTTGACTTCATATGTTTTCTGTTCAATGTTTTCATCCCATTCCACATCAATCAAGCGTTGTTTCTCATGCACGATATTGGGACAATCTGTACGATGTACCTTTACTCCTTGTCCTTTTGTTATATATCCTACGATATCATCACCGGGAACAGGAGAACAGCAGGCAGCCAGTGATATTTTCATGGAATCAATACCCGCTACCCGGATACCGGTTGAAGAAACTTTTCGCTTTCGTTCCTGACGATTAAACATTTTCGCTAATTCTTCATTATCTAATGGTACGCTTGTCTTATGTTTCACCAAACGGTCAATGACAGCAGGCAGGGATACTTGTTTAACACCAATCGCATACATCAAATCGTTATAAGAATTAAAACTTAGAGAACCGGCAATGTTTTCAATCTTCTTTTGTTCTGTATATGTCGCAACATCTAAGTTGCGTTTTTTCAATTCTTCCATCAGCATCTCTTCGCCTTTTTTTATATCAAGCGAACGGCGTTCGTTTTCCTGTTTCTGGAAGAATGAGCGTATTTTATTACGTGCATGAGCACTTTTTACAATTTTGATCCAGTCTTCACTAGGACCAGGAGATTGTTTACTTGTACGGATGCTGACAACATCTCCTGTTTTTAATTTTGTATTCAATGGCATTAACACACCATTTATCGTAGCTCCAACCGTATGATGACCAACCTCGGTATGAACACGATAGGCAAAATCAATTGGTGTAGAACCATTTGGCAAAGCAATCACTTTACCTTTTGGAGTCATCACATAAACATTAGCCTCAAAGATATCCTTCTGCAATAGATTCATGTATTCCATAGCATCATCATTGACATCATCACTCATGACGCTGAAATCTTTAAACCAATGCAATTGCTCTTCAATTTCTTTTTGGTGCACCTCACGGCCGCCATTTAAATTTTCTTTATAACGCCAATGAGCCGCAATCCCCTGTTCTGCAACCTCATCCATAGATTCTGTACGAATTTGCACCTCAAATATATTACCATCCTCAGCCACGATAGTCGTATGCAAGGATTGGTACATGTTAACCTTCGGCATAGCGATATAGTCTTTAAAGCGTCCTGGAATCGGACGGTATTTCGCATGAATATATCCTAAGATTTCATAACAAGCCGTATCGGTATCTGTAATGATACGAATCGCCAATAAATCAAGAATTTCTTCAAAACGCTTATTTTTCGTTATCATCTTTTTATAAATACTATATAAATGCTTACTGCGTCCGAATATGCGATATTTTATCTGATGCTCATCCAGTAAAGAACTGATTTCTCTAATCATGCTTTGTACCTGTGCATCTCGTTCTGTTTTACGTTTTTCCACCAATTTGGCTATTTCATAATATTTTTCTTTATTTAAATACTGAAAGCACAGATCTTCGAGTTCATTTTTAATATCACTGATACCTAAACGATGGGCAATCGGCGCATAGACCTCCAATGTCTCACTCGCAATTTTTTGCTGTTTCTGCGGCGTCATATATTGTAAAGTACGCATATTATGTAGTCGATCAGAAAGCTTAATCAAAATAACACGCACATCTTTCGCCATCGCGATAAAAATCTTACGATGATTGCTGGCAAGATATTCTTTCTCATCTTTAAACTTCAATGCACCGATCTTTGTGACCGATTCCACCAAAGAAGCAACTTCTTCACCAAACATCTCACTAATTTGTTCTAAGCAGACATCACAATCTTCCACCACATCATGCAAAAGGCCTGCGGCTATCGTCTTAGGACCAGTCCGCAACATTGCTAATATATAACCTACCTGAATGGCATGTATGATATACGGTTCCCCGCTTTTACGATACTGCCCTGCATGATTCTTCTCTGCACACAAAAAGGCGCGTGTAATTAAATCAATATTTTCTTCTTTTTTGATGTATTGACGAACTTCTTGCATCATCTCATCAAATGTAACGACATTCTTCCTTACCATACTAATCACCCGCATTCAAGAAAAGGGGAACTTCCCCTTTTTTATTTATAAGACATTAAGGAGAACACTTCATAATCTTTTAGATGTTCTCTGCCCTGTAAGCCTTCTAATTCAATTAGAAAACCACAGCCCACAACTTCACCGCCCAATTCCTGAACGATCTGAATTGTTGCATCTACCGTACCTCCGGTCGCCAATAAATCATCAATGATCAAGACTTTTTGACCTTTTTTGATACTATCTTTATGTACATGCAATTCATTACTGCCATATTCTAAATCATAAGAAACACTTACCGTTTCTCTAGGCAATTTCCCCGGCTTGCGAACAGGAATAAAACCAATACCCAGCTCATAAGCAACCGGACAGCCAAAGATAAATCCTCGTGATTCTGGTCCAACAATAACCTCAGCCCCTACTTTTCTTGCAAAAGCGATCATTTCGTCACAAGCCTGATGAAATGCTTCACCATCTGCCATTAAAGGTGTGATATCACGAAACAGTACGCCTTCCTGAGGAAAATCAGGAATATCGGCAATATAGTCTTTATAATTCATGTGTAAGCCTCCTAACACGTCTCTTTTATTATAGCAAACTCTCTTATAAATTGCATCAGCTAATATGCCTTGGAGACGTAAATATTTACTTTTTTTCGTCCCATGAAAGAATTTATACGTAAATTTCCTATAAAATTCAGGGTCGCCTCTGGGTTATAGAATTCCCAATCGCGACTTTGAAACTGCATAGCTTCTAAATCATCAGATAAGATCCATTTGGTATGTGCTCCCTTGCTTAAGCTACGGCAATCCTGCACCTTCTGCTTTTCCAATAAGAACAACGGTTCTTCAAAACCTTCTCCAAATGGTGCTAATAACTGCAGACTCTCAACTTCTGCAATGGTAATTTCGCTTCGTTCCACAGCAATGACATCATAGCTACTATCATTATCAAATACAACCTGTTCCATACGGCTGTTAACATAATCTTGAATCACTTGTTTTTTATCATAAGAAAAGCCTATGCCTGCCGCTGCTTTATGTCCCCCAAAACTAACTAAAGAAGGTTTACATTCATCAAAAAACGTTGTCAGATCCAACAAACCTTGTGAACGAATACTTCCTTTAAAGTGATCCTGATTGCGGGCTGCCACCATAACTGGCATTTGCAATTCTTCAGCCAATTTTCCGGCCACAAGTCCAGCCATCCCTTCATGAAAAGAATCATCAAACAGTAATTGAAATCGATATTCCTCATGCACTAAGGTTTTGGCTTTTAAAAGCATATCATCACTCATGACTTTTCTTTTTTCATTCAAGTCATTTATTTGTTTTGCCACATGTTGAATTTCTTCCATAGATGTTGACAATAAATATTTTACCGTATTATTTACATTGACCATATCCGCTAATCGACCTGTCACATTTAGTTTCGGCACGATTTGATAAGCTATCAGCATCTCATCCCACTTAGGATAACGCTCTTTAGCCAGAAAACGGATTGGTGGACAGATACCCTGTTTTAAATAAGAAATACCTAATTTCACAATCGCTCTTGTTTCCTTATGCAAAGGCATGACATCCGCAATTGCCGCCACACATGCCAAAACGACATGTTCTTTTTTTTCACCAATCAATGCCCTGGAAAGCATCAAAGCCACACCTGCACCACTTAATGTCGTAAATGATTCTCCCATCAATGTTGGGTGCACCAGTTGCAAACATGTGACTTCTTCATCCATACTGTGATGATCTGTAACGATCACATCAATTCCCATCGTGTGTGCAAATGATAATGCCGTTTTCGCTTTCACACCGTTATCTACGGTTATTAAAAGTGTATAGCCCTTTTGTTTAGCCAAACCTACGGTATTCTCGTGTAAGCCATATCCTTCACTAAATCGATTTGGAATATAAAACCCACAATCAATCCCATAAGAGCGTAAAGCATCCACCATAATAGCGGTAGCGCAAATACCATCTGCATCATAGTCTCCACAAACCAATACTTTTTCTTTCTTTTGCTTTGCTTGATACAAACGATCAGCCACCTCTTTTACACCATTTGCACAAAACGGATCAGAGAGTTTAGGCTCCTGTAATAATGCTGCTATTTCATCATTGGCTAAACCTTTTGCTGCTAAGACCTTTGCGCATAAGGGAGGCAAACCAAAAGTACTCTGTATATCTTCCATTCGTTGTGTCGATAGCTTATTTATCTTCATTAATATCACCGTGATATATCATAGCATATTTCTTACCAATCCGCATGGAAAAGGCACGAAAAGAATTCCCCTATGTCATACTTTCTATTATGTTAAATCATCCAATAAAGCAATCTTCTTCAATGAGATTTCATTGAAACAATAAAGGATACTACTCTTCAAATAGTGTTTCTGTTAACAAAAGAAAAAAGCCACCAGAGCTTTCTGATGATTCAGAAGTCTGATGACTTTTTAATTACGCGTTTACTTAACGCTGGTTGTTGTTGGAATTGCTGTTGTTGAAACGATTGTTCTGCTGATTCTGGTTACGATTTCTCTGCTGGTTGTTGTTGAAATCATTTTTGAAATCAGAAGAAGAATGTTCACGATCGTATTCATTACGATGATTACGTTTTTCAGCTTCAACATCTGCACCTAATTCAATACCCATTTCGTACTGGTACAAATCTTGATCCTGTTTCTCATTCTGAAACTGTTTTCTTCTTTCCATTTTTATCACCTCACACAAATAGTATGGGTGAGGATAAACATCTTATACTAAAAAATATTTTCGTTTTCTTCTATCATGTTACGGCCTGGATATATATCCACACTTTCCATGCGAGCAATACAATCTTCTATAAGAGACGTAAAATCAAATCGTCCCTCTAAACGCTCTGCACGATGTTTCGTTGGCTTTGTAACCGGATTTTTTGGTGTAAATATCGTACAGCAGTCTTCAAATGGCTGTATCGATATATCATATGTTCCGATTTTTTGTGAAATATCAATAATTTCTAATTTATCCAAACAAGCAACCGGACGAATCACCGGCATATCTGTAACACAATTGATCGTTTGCATGCTTTCCAACGTCTGACTGGCCACTTGTCCAATGCTCTCCCCATTCACGATTGCGAGGCAATTTTGCTTTTGGGCCACACGTTCTGCAATTCGATACATCATCCTGCGCATGATCGTGATTGCATAAGATTCATCACAATTTTTATAAATGGCCAACTGTAAATCCGTAAAAGGAATAATATGCAAACGGATATGTCCCTGATATGGAGCTATTGCTCTTGCTAATTCAAGCACTTTATCCTGTGCAGCCTGTGAAGTATACGGTGGAGATGCGTAGTGAATACATTCAATAGCGACCCCACGTTTCATCGTCATGTAGCAAGCCACTGGTGAATCTATGCCACCACTTAACATTACCAAGGCTTTTCCGCCTACTCCTACCGGATAACCACCATTACCTTTGATTTTTCCTGTCATGATATAGGTTGCCTCTTGATGCAATTCAATCTGTATGCGTAACTGTGGTTCTCTTACATTTACCTTTATATCTGTATTACGTAAAATTTCTCCAGCAACTTCTCGATTTATTTCATCCGATACCATAGGAAATTGTTTAAAACTTCTCCTAGCCTCAATCTTAAAGGTTTGCGCATCACTTTGTTTTGCCAACACTAGGCATGTTTGTTTGATGACTTCAATATCACTTGCCACCTTCACCGCAAAGGAAAAGGATGAAATGCCAAACACCTGTTGCAAATGTTTTGCTACTGCTTCATGATCTTCACCATTTAGCATGATATACATACGATCATGCGTACGTTCGTATGTCAATTCATTAAAATCTCGTAATGCATTTTTTACATTCGTCAGTAATCGCTTAATGAAATCTTTGCGATTTTTTCCTTTGGTGGATAACTCACCAAAGCGGACCAAAATATGGTCATACGTCAATTTATTTTGTTCGATAGTCATGATGGATCTCCTTTAGTGCTTTTATAAACTTTTCCACTTCATCTTTTGTTGTCATATGTGATAAGGAAACACGAATCGCATGCGTCGCACGTACTTCCCCTAACCCCATTGCCAGTAGCACATGGGAAATCGCCTTACTTTTACTTGAACAAGTACTTTGGGCAGAAACACAAAAACCCTTTGCATTTAATGCGTTTAACATTACCTCACTGCCAATCTTCAAATCAGAAAAATTCAATATGAAACAAGAGGCATCCGCCGGGCTATTGATGACCATATCTTCTATATTTTCAATTTCCCTTCGTAAATATATGTTTAATTCTTGTACATACTGATAAGCTTTTTCCTGTTCCTCTAATGCCAAACGCAGTGTTTTGGCAAATACGATATTTGTTGGCGCATTACTTGTTCCAGCGCGCAATCCTTGCTCTTGCTGACCGCCACTAAGTAACGGCAATAATTCAATATTGCGTTTCTTATATAGAATGGCACTTCCTTTCAAACCATAAATTTTATGAGCTGAGAAGGTTGCCATATCTACATCGTGTAAAGAAATGGGTATCTTTCCTAATCCTTGTACACCATCCATATGAAAAACGGCACGCGAATAGGCATGTACATATGCTGCACATTCTTTAATAGGATTGATAGCCCCCGTTTCATTGTTCACAAGCATCATCGATACAAGTATGGTGTCCTTGCGCAATGCCTTTTTTAGATCTTCCAAATGTATCGTTCCATCGGCATAAACAGGAAGATACGTCACTTCAAAGCCAAACGTTTCTTTTAACTGTTCTAATGCATTATGGATACTGGAATGTTCTACACAGGTTGAGATGATATGCTTCCCTCTGTGGGCATTTTTCCAAGCAAACCCTTTCATTGCATAGTTGTTAGATTCACTCGCACAGGAAGTAAAAAGAATTTCATCCTTTTGCACATGGAAAAGCTGTGCAATTGCTGCACGGCTTTGTTCCATTAATTTTGCTGTAGCCCTTCCTACATCATGTAATGAATCACTATTTCCATAATAGTTTTCTAATAACATTTGATATGTTTCACGTACTTCTTTGCGAATTGGCGTTGTGGATGCATAATCTAAATAGATCATCTTATGCCTCCTCTTTCAATAGATGCGGATCTTTTTTAGCAATTAATTTTTCATAAGCACCCGGATGCATCTTTTCAATACATTGAATACTAATTTTTAAAGCTTTGGTGTATTGTCCATTACGGAAACACAGATCGGCACGTGTCAGTTCTGAATCAATATCGGGATATGTCGATCGATAACGATTACCAAAGACAATGGCATTTTCTACCATCACTGCCATGCCAACTAAATTATTCACACTATTATATAAAGTATAAATATAATCAATGGCTTTACGCAACTCTGCATTCAAATGTTTTACATCTAACGGCGAATTATCCAAAATCACATGAATGTCCTTGATCATCACTTCCCCGCGATGCAAATCATCCTCATATTTTTTCGATACACTTGGTAAGCGATGTTTGCTCATTTTCACCCGGATCTCATTCAAAATCAACTGTAGTTTTACCATTTGTTTCTTCGCTCGTTCTTCATCACTGCAAGCTGTATCTAATTTTTGTTTCATTTCGCTTACTTCATTATGAAAAACAGCACTGCTTTGTTCCAATTCTTTATAAGCGATCAGAATAGAGGTATATGGCTCTTTCTGTTCCTGGATAACTAGCTGTAGTTTTCTTTGCATATCGTTTAATACAGCTAGCTTTGCATTGACCTCTTTTAAACGATCGGTCCAGTTCTCAAAGCCAAATCGTTCATATACACGATTATAGAGTTCCTCAATTCCCTCAACATCTGCATTCATGGTTTTTACACTATCAAAAAGAATGTCCAGGTTTTCATCTACCTCATCAAATGCTTTTTCTTCTTTGGTAATCTGCTCTTGCAATTGAATAATACGTTTTTCACAATCATTTAGATCTTCATTAACTCCATCTGGTTTCCCATTACGTAGACGATTTAAACTTTCTTTCAGCATATCGCTGACGAAGTCAAGATTTTTATGAACTTCTAAATGTTCCAGATAAACCCCTTTATTCTTTGCTTGTGCATATGCATAACCGACTTCATCGATTGCTCTAGGTAACACACCTTTTGCACGTTCATACATACCTGGAAGTATGTCTACCAAATCATTTAGATGAGCAATGTGCTCGCGAATTTCTTTTTGTTCATCAGCAGCTTTGTTGAATTCTGAAGCAAACATCCATTCTTCAAACGATGAAAACATCTTTTCTATGTTAGCAATTTCCATCTCCAGATATTCATACGACTGTGCATAAGATGCTCGGTTTTCTGAAATCTTTCGTTTGATCAAACGGAATTCATCTTTTAATCTATTAATATGTACACGCTGCTCGTTTTCCTGTTCTAATACCTCATCCAATGCTTTATTCACATTCGCTACACGTGATTCCAAAAGCGTCAATTCTTTATCTAAAGCCTCCATGCGATTTAAGGCTGTCTTTACCTTATGCACATAGATCAAATCATCTATTTCGGCCAGCTGCACACTGCTTTCTTTCAGTTTATCCTGAATTTCATCAAAGTCATTACGGCAACTATCTACCCCTTCCGCCATCAATTCATTGACTCTTGATAATGCAACTGCTTTATTTAATTTAAATGCCAAAGGTATGCCTTTTAAGTTGTTGTAACGAATCTCACAATCATCCAATTGCTTCTTAGCTTTCTTTTGGCGAATGACCATCATGATAATCGTCAAAATGATGATAGCGATGATAGCAGCAACGATCCAAATCAATATATCTAGTGATACGACATTTTTTATATTATTTATAAAATTCTCCATAAGGCACCTCTTTCATCCACATTCATTGCTTATATTGTATCATAATTCTGTAAAAATGAGAAAACAAAATTCATCGAGATCTAGAATTCTTATGGTAAATAATGCAAGGAACCATTTGACAACATTTCCACTTTCTGATACACTATAATGGCGTAAAATTGATAGCAGCATGCAAAGTCTTACACAAGCGCGTCTTTGACGTAATACATATACGGGATATCACGTAACTCGGCTGCCTAAGAGCGAAGATATCGTAAGCGAAGACACCAGGTAATGATGATTTGTACTGTTATTGTTTTATAGCCATAAAACAATAAGGAGGACATGAAATGTCAAGAGTAAAAGGACCAGTTTGGAAAACATCCCGTCGTTTGGGTTTCTCAATTCTGGAAACTGGAGAAGAACTTCAGAAACGTGCATACGCACCAGGTCAGCACGGACCTACGAAACGTGTAAAATTAACGAACTATGGTTTACAGTTGCGTGAAAAACAGAAAATCCGCTACATGTATGGATTAAATGAACGTCAGTTCCATAATCTGTTTGTTAAAGCTAGTAAAATGAAAGGTGTAACAGGTGAAAACTTCTTAAACCTGTTAGAATCTAGATTAGATAACTTAGTATATCGTTTAGGATTTGCCCGTACACGTCGCGCTGCTCGTCAGCTGGTTAACCACGGACACATTTTAGTAAACGGTAAGAAAGTTGATATTCCTAGCTTTATCGTAAAACCAGGAACAACGATCGAAGTTAAAGAAAAATCTAAGAACTTAGCAGCCATCAACGAAGCATTGGAAGCTTGCTTAAATACAGTAGCATTCGTAGACGTTGATAAAGATGCTAAAAAAGGTACTTACCTGCGCTTACCTGAACGTAGCGAACTGAACCAGGAAGTAAACGAACTGCTGGTAGTAGAATTCTACAACAGATAATGTTCATAAAAACCGGAGCAATCCGGTTTTTTTATTTATTAATAGTCTTATGTTATATATGAAGCCTATCAAAAAAAACATCTGCTATTATCTTATTAGATATTGCAGATGTTTTAACTTTCTTCTCTTTTTAAATGCCTAAGAAATAATGTCCATAAGCATCCGCTGCCAGAATAGCATCACAAACGGTTGCTGGTGTAACCTCAAATGGCATATTGTGTAATGTGTCATTTTCAGCACAAGCAGCTTCTGCCACGGCCATAATTTTTTCTTTCGTGACTTCGTGAACACCTAACTGCTGTAAAGTGACTGGCAAGCCTAATGCGATGCAGAATTCAATGATTTCCTGCAATTCCTGCGCATCAACATTTTCCAACACAAGTTGTGTGATGGTACCAAATGCCACTTTTTCCCCATGATACATTGCATGACATTCTTCTAATACTGTTAAGCCATTATGAATCGCATGGGCACCAGCCAAACCAGCACTTTCAAAGCCGATTCCAGATAATAATGTATTTGCTTCGATAATTTTTTCAACTGCTGGTGTACACGCTTTTGCCTCTAGTGCTATTTTTGCCTTAACACCCTCTTCCATCAGTGTATCAAAGCACAATCTTGCTAAGGCCATCGCTGCCTGTGTTGTCTTACCTCCTGCACAACTCATTGCATCACTTTGCTCACAAGCACGTGCCTCAAAATAAGTTGCTAAGGCATCTCCGATTCCTGCCATCGTTAAACGTACAGGAGATTGTACAATAATATCTGTATCCATTAAAACCATGTTTGGATTTGCTGGTAAAAACAGATATTCTTCAAAAACACCATCATCCGTATAAATAACAGATAAGGCGCTGCAAGGTGCATCTGTAGAAGCAATGGTAGGACAAATAAGCACAGGCGTTTTCTCATAATATGCCACAGCTTTTGCCGTATCAAATATTTTTCCTCCACCTACTCCAATGATGCAATCACATTTTGTTTCTTTCATGATATTGCATAAACGAGTGATTTCATTTTTGCTGCACTCCCCATGAAAAAAGTCAAAATGATATTCACAAGTACTCTTTGCAAAGCTATCTTCGATCATTTTACCAATACGTTTATAGCCGCCATCACTAATAAGAATCAAAGCCTTTTTCCCATACCCTTGCGTATAGCTTCCCAGTTTTTTCAGTTCCTTAGGTCCTTGCACATATTTACTAGGACTGATTAAGATTTTTGCCACGATAGAATCCTCCTTATTGTCTATACCTATCAATATTTTATATAGAGTAATAGAAATTGTCAATAATTGTCAGAATGTTATGATATTAATGTTGTCAATTAAAAAGAAAAGTGCAGCCATCAATGCTACACTTTTCCTAACATCAATTCATGTATTGGTAGTTAACACACCAAATCTTTTTTTAATGCCTCTTGCAGATTGCGGGCATGACGTACAGCTTCGTGATAATCAAGATTATTGCGGATTAATGGTGTTTCATTCATTAACAACAATTCTCTTGTCTCATCTTCAAAACATACTTGTACTGCCACATTGACTTTTTCATTGCCATTTCCTAAACTGCTACTAGCCGCATTTGCAATCGCGTTAGCAACTTCAACACCGCCAGACTTTAAGACAGGTGATATAATAACTTCAACTTTAGCCTTAGCCGGCAAGGAATGATGATTTTCTGACTTTGTAAAGAGTATTTCGTGCGAATCTGTTATTTTATAAAACAAATCTTTTTTCATTTTCCATACCTCCTTTTTACATAAGTCATCTCTTACTTCTATTATGCTCCATCTCTTGTAAAAGTCAATGACATGCAAATAGTTTTCTTATATGTTATTAAGCAAATGGATTTTTCCCTTTTTTGATATAGCAAACCAATGTGCGCTCATAGTTTGATACGCATTCTTATGAATTTAAAAAAGAGCAATACTATAATAATACTTAAAAAAACGGGACAAAAGCTGTTTAGCTTTGCCCCTCTCTTTGTATCAATGATACATATTCAGCAATAATATCATAAGATCGATGTTGCTGCCCATCATTACCTTCAAACGTATGCGATTGTATTCTTCCCTTCACTGCTACCGTGTCACCCTTTTGAGCAACCTCGGAAGTTGTTTGGGCAATTCCTTTCCATAACGTAACTGCCAAAGTGTCAACTTCATACACCCCTTCACTGTTAGGAAATGCTCTTCGTACATTAATCTCCATCACGGCGAATTTATTTCCCATCGCTGATTCACGAAGCTTTGGAGGTTCGACAATATTTCCCACAAAAGCCACTAGATTCATATAAATAATCTCCTTTCACAACATTTGTTGTCTCTTTATGGCTTACATTATGTCAAAGGATGCTCCTTTGTGCAATTTCACGTATTTGTATGAAATAAAGAAAAAAGATGAAATCAAGCTGATTATTTATACTCTTTCCAACCTATTTCATCTCTATTTTACAAATTTGGTTAAAGTTACTTGCTTTTTTCTGGCAATAACGTAACGATACTGCAATGTCCCTGCTTTAGCTTATTTGCTGCATCTTTAATATCTTTTTCATCAATAGCATCTAGAATATCCATTGAAGAAAAGAAATCTGTCTTGTCAAAGTAGCAACGAGCCGATGTAATGACAATATCATCAAAACTGTTTAAGCTTCGTATCGCTTGTCCAAAATAACGTCGTTTCAATTGCTGTAACACTTTTTTATCAATATCGCCAGATTCCATACGCTTTAATGTATCCTGTACAATTTCTTTAAATTTTTCTTGTTTTAATGTTTCGGCGTAAAACATAATCATTCCATAATCTTTTCCTAAGTCTACTTCACAGCCCACATAGTCATTAAAAATCTTATCATCTAACCATGTTTGAAAATCTGGATACAACGAACTGAAATAGGCATCGAGCAATATACGAATACACCATTCTTCCTTCATGCGTTGGGATACATTCTCTACACCATCTAACTTATAGGCGATGGATACCTTTGGCAACGTAACATCCATTGAAAATGTATAAGTCTCACGTGCTGGCTTTTCACTTTCATCAAATTCTAACCGTTTGATACCTGCCATTTTAGGGAATTTTTTACCACTCTGATTTTCGCGTATGATTTTCATTATATTCTCAGGATCTTCGCTGCAAACACCCACCAACACCATATTGCTAGGATGATAATTAATACGATAACATTCTTCTAACTGTTCTAAAGTAATGGATTGCACACTGTCATCATCACCGCCAATATCATAGCGTAGTGGATGATTTTTATACAAGGATGCATATGTTTCCATCAGCAAACGCGAATCGCTCATTTGTTTATACATATGGAGTTCTTGTATGATGATACCCTTCTCTTTCTCTACACTTTCTTCATCAATGGCAAGTTCTTGCACAAAATCAAGTAATAGTTTCAATGGTTCCTCGATTGCATTACTTGTGGTGAAATAATATGCCGTTTCTGTATAGGAGGTAAAAGCATTGACATTTGCCCCCATTGTTGAAAAAGCATCCATGACATCCCCATCTTTCATTTCGAACATCTTATGTTCAAGAAAATGAGCAATACCGGCAGGGAAATGATATTCTTTACCATTTTCATCAACCTGTTTCATATCCATGGCACCTAAAGGGGTTACCATCATAAACATGGATTTCACATAATCTTTTTTTTGCCAAAGGATAACATGCAGACCATTTTCTAAAGTTTCTTCAAAGCGCGTTTCTTGATAACGCTCATTCACAATTTTCTTCATCGTCATCCTCCTTTGTCACTACGACTCCCATCTTATACTCACAACGCTTCATGACTTCCATAACTTCCTCACGCGTTACCTTCTCTACCATATCCATCAAATCTGATACACTATAATCCCTTTGTAATAAAGCATTTTGATAAGCGAATGCCATCAAAGAATACATGCTATCCTCACTGGCTTTTAAAGAATTAATGACCATACGTTTACTGGTATTTAACAAATCTTCGCTAAAATCCCCCTCACAAACACGGTGGAATTGTGTTTGAATTAATTCCATTGTTTTATCGATATGTTCTTTCTCAATTCCTGTAGTCACTCCCATAGCACCATCATAGCTAATCAAGTTCGAAAAAATGGAATAACACAAGCTGCGTTTTTCACGAACTTCTTGAAAAAGTAAAGATGTTGAATATTGTCCAAACACAGCATTTGCCACACGTAATGCATAATATTTTTCATCGGTAATCGGGGTATGGGTAAACCAGGTCATCATGATGTAGCTTTGTGAAATATGTTTGGTTAATCGTTTAGTCTCACTCTTTCGCTCATTTTCAACACAATACCAGCTTTGCATTTGCGTATTACGCGGTGTGAAACGCAGTGTTTCTTTTACCAACTTTAAAATGCTATCTTCTTCTATGTCACCACAAACAAGAATATCGATTAAATCTTCTTTCATCATCTCTTGATAAATCTGTTGAATATCGGATAGTGTCAATTGTTCAACTTGCTCATAAGTTCCAAGCGCCGAGATTCCTAAAGGCGTTCCCTTGCCTGCCTCTTGTAAACCGCATGTAATAGCATATTGTGATGGATCATCTTGCATTCGTTTGATTTTTGCCAACAAGATTTCTTTGTTTTCATGAAACACCTCTTCTTTGAGCAACGGTGAGAAAATAACCTCATGGAGAAACGCAAAGGTATCTTCTAACAGGGTGTTTTCTTCATTTAGAAAAGATGGATTAATGATTTTTGAACGTAGTTCAATGATCTGACTTGCACCAAAACCGGCTGTTTGAGCTGTTAAAGTCGCACCATAAAGCTCATCCTGCATCTCACTCATCTTTAATTTTGTATCATATTTCTGACAGCGGTCTACCAACATGAGTGCCAGTAATGAGCGCTTTGCTGATTTACCATCTTGTAAGGTATTGCGAAAGCGCACACTGATGCCGATATCTTTAAACTTTGTAGTTGGAATAAATTGTACCTGAATGCCATTTGTTATTTGCATATCTTCTACCTCCGTAGTTATTAGTATGAACAATCAAATTATTTTTATATCATTATTGGCATATTATACCATATACAATACAAAAAAAGAACCGTCGGCAATAGCAGACGACGATTCTATCAGATTATTTTGACATTCTTTTTAACGTTTACCTGAATCATATATCTCACCAGATGCCTTAGGTCCTACGGAACTGCGGGCAAATAGCAATAAGGCGATAATTGTCAACAGATATGGCAAAGCAAAGAATACTTCACTAGGCAGCGATTTTAAGAAGGGAATCTGTCCAGAATAATCACTCAACACCTGTGAGAAACCAAAGAAGATACCGGCCCCTAAACAGCCAAATGGTTTCCACTTACCAAAAATCAAACATGCCATGGATATAAAACCAATTCCATGAATAGAGAATACGGTAAACTGAACATCCAATGACAGTACCATGATAGCACCTGCTAAACCACCTAAGCAACCGGAAATCAAGACACCGATATAGCGCATTTTTTCCACATGGATTCCCATGGAAGCACTGGCTTGCGGATACTCACCACAAGAGCGCAGATGCAGACCAAACTTTGTCTTAAATACAACGAACCAGGTAATGATTGCTAAAGCAATCGCTAAATAAAAGGTTGGAAATACATTTGTGAAGAATAATGGTCCAAGTACTGGTATATCCTTTAAAACGGGCACTGATATTCTTGAAAAGCTTTCAATGAATTGTTCAGAACGCTGTGCATTAAAGATAATCTGACATAGATAGACAGTAAGTCCTGTTGATAGCATATTTAATGCAGTACCAGAAATGGTTTGATCTGCTTTTAAACTTACAGATACAAAAGCATGTATTAAAGAATACAGACAACCTGCCAACAAACCGGCTAAAATACCAATCCAAGGTGCTAAACTACCAAAAGAACTTTCCAACAATAAAGAAACGGTAGCACCAAAGAAGGCTCCAACAAGCATAATGCCTTCCAATGCAATATTTACTATACCGCTTCGTTCAGAAAACAATCCACCTAGTGCACATATAACAATTGGAGTAGCGACACCAAGTGCCAAAGGAAACATCTGAAATAATAAGGTCATACACTCTTCTCTCCCTTCGGCTCTTTTGCGTCCTTTTTATGACGCAATTTCGATAACTTATCTAATATAATGCGAATGCCATACTGCATTGCCACAAATAATACGATAGCAGCTGATATAATCTCTCCGATTTCCTTAGGAATACCTACGGATTGTAAGATTGGCTGTGCCACCTTTAACAAACCGAACAATAAGCCAGCTAATACAACACCAATAGCATTGCAGGCACCCGTTAAGGCAACGGCAATACCATCAAAACCATAATTTTCAAAAGAAGATAATACACGTCCATAGTTAAAAGTTCCAAGGGAAATGATCGCACCGGCTAAGCCAGCCATTGCACCAGCAATCATCATAGAATAGACGATGTTACGCTCTACCTTCATACCGGCATAACGAGCACCTTCTTTATTAAATCCCGTAGCACGCAAGCCATATCCAAAGCTTGTTTTCTCAATGATAAACCAATATGCCAAAACAGCTAGGATGACAAAGAAAATACCTAGATTTAAACGCGAATGATTTGTCAAAGATTCAAAGAAAGAATTACTTAAGCTTGCTGATTCCGGTATCAAAGCTGTTCGTGACGTATCCGAGCCCGGAAGTTGAACATATACATAATTAGCTAAGTACATACCGATATAATTCATCATAATACAAATAACAACTTCATGAAGATTAAACTTACTCTTCAAGATTCCCGGCAAAAAGCCCCATGCAGCCCCCGCAAGTATGCCTGCCAATACAGAAACGAGCATATGAACAACAGGAATCTGTGGGAATAAGACGGCAGTTGCAATAGATGCGCAAGCTCCCACCATTAGCTGCCCTTCTGCACCGATATTAAACAAACCGGTACGATAAGCAAAGGCAACCGATAGTCCCGTTAAAATAATTGGCATACTAGCAACAATAAATTCACCGATATAACGCGGATTGATAGAGCCACCTTTGATTAAATCTAGACCACTGGCACCACGCACTAAACCATAAAACAAATAGAAAGGATCACGTCCTGTTAAGAGAAGGATAACAACTCCTAACAAAACACCAAACAGAATTGCCAGAAGTGATATTTTTAAAGCATCTTTATTTTTCATTCATCTTCACTTCCCTTCTTTGAACCTGACATATAAAGACCCAATTCCTTGTCATCCGTATCTTTTGCCAGCATTTCCCCATTTTTATGTCCGTCAAATAGAACAACAATACGATCGGAAAGATCCAGAACTTCATCTAACTCAAAAGATACTAGAAGAACGGCTTTTCCTGCATCACGCTCAGCGATGATTCTTTTATGTATGTATTCAATTGCCCCAACATCTAAACCACGCGTTGGTTGTACGACTAATAACAAATCAGGACTGCGCTCAATCTCACGGGCAATAATTGCTTTTTGCTGATTACCACCGGACATACTGCGTGTAAGGGAATCCTTGCCTTCACCGCTTCGCACATCAAATTCTTCAATCAGTTTATCCGCATACGCATCCATAACATCTTGTTGCATGATCATATTTTTACAATATGGCTTACGATCATATTCATGAATAATAAAGTTTTCTTTTAAATGGAAATCAAGTATGAGTCCATGCTTATGACGATCTTCTGGTATATGTCCCATTCCTTTATCAAAACGATCACGAATGCTTGTATGGGTAATATTTTCACCCTTTAAAAGAATTTCACCGCTCTCTACAGAGGTCAAACCGCTTAATGCATGCACAAGTTCTTCCTGTCCATTTCCATCAATACCAGCAATACCAACGATTTCCCCTGCCCGTACGCTTAAATTAAAATCCTTAAGTCCTAAGACGCCTTTACTATTTTTTACATTCAGATGTCTTGTTTCCAAAACTACCTCACCAGGAGCATGGGGTCCTTTTTCTACCTTAAAATTCACTTCACGACCGACCATCATTTCGGCCATTTGCTGTGTCGATGTTTCCGCAACATTGACCGTACCGATATATTTTCCACGACGCAATACACTGCACTCATCAGCAACTTGCTTGATTTCATTCAGCTTATGTGTGATAAGCAAAATACTTTTTCCTTCTTTAATCAGCTTTTGCATGATTTCCATCAAATCTTCAATTTCCTGTGGTGTTAATACAGCAGTAGGTTCATCAAAAATCAAAATGTTTGCATTGCGGTAGAGCATTTTTAATATTTCTACACGCTGTTGCATGCCAACCGTAATATCGGAAATTTTGGCATATGGATCAACATTTAAACCATACATCTTAGAAAATTCTTCGATTTTCTTCGCCGCTGATTTAATATCTACCATACCAAATTTGGTAGGTTCCATACCAAGGATGATATTTTCAGTAACTGTAAAGCATTCCACCAGTTTAAAATGCTGGTGCACCATACCAATGCCTAGCTGGGTTGCATCATTTGGATCATTGATCTTGACTTCTTTGCCATTTACCTTGATCGTCCCACTGGTTGGCTGATATAAGCCAAACAAAATGGACATCAGTGTGGATTTTCCCGCACCATTTTCACCAAGCAAAGCATGAATGCTCCCTTGCTTTAGGCGTACAGTCACATTGTCATTTGCACGAATACCAGGAAAATCTTTTGTGATATTCAGCAGTTCAACTGCATAAGTCATAGGTTTCCTCCTTTAGATTCATGAAAACAATATACGAAAATAATGTTTTCGTTATAGCAAATCATGCGTACTCATATCTTACAAAGGATTCACACACTCCATGTAGTAGGCGAGTTACGCAAATGATTGCTTATTACTGATTTATTATATCATATTTTTTATTAGGAAATATACAAAAACAGACAGGAAAAGAATAACTTTTTTATCTTTACGTTACTCTCTTTCATGCAAAAAAAGCCTCTCACAAGAGAGACTTTATCACATATGTAGAAATAATTAACCGTTGCTTCCTGGAGCAATCGTACGTTCTGCAGAAACTTTGATTTCACCAGATTTGATTTTAGCAGATGCATCTTCAACAGCTTTCTTGATGTCATCAGACAGGTTAGGGTTTTCATCAGGTAAACCTACACCATCATTTGAACTGTCATAAGTCTGCAAACCAGCTTTAAACTTGTTGTCCAATACAGATTTAGAAACAGCCTCTGTAACAGCATCTACACGTTTCAAAGCAGAAGTTAAAGTTACAGATTTATTTTCTTTCTTATCATAGATACCTGTGCTGAACTGATCGGAATCAACACCGATAACCCAAACTTTTTCACCTTTTTTAGCGCGGTCTTTGGCTGCAGCGAAGACACCGTTGCCAGTACCACCTGCTGCGTGATAAATAACCTTAGCGCCTGCAGAGTAATGTTTTTCAGCTAAAGATGTACCTTTTTCCGTTTTATCATAACCACCAGCATAATCTACATAAATCTTGATGTTTTTATCTACTGATTTAACACCTTGTTCAAAACCAGCCTGGAAAGCACGAATCAAATCAACATCTTCACCACCGATAAAGCCAACAGCATTTCCGCCTTCAGCCTTTGCCTGCATAGCTGCAGCTACACCAGCTAAATAAGAAGATTCTTCTGCTTTAAAGGTAGCACTCTGTACGTTTTCAGAATCAATCACCGTATCGATGACCAAGAATTTTGTATCTGGATTTGCTTTTGATACATTTGCCATTGCATCATTAAATTTATAACCAGCTGCAACAACTAAATCATAACCATCTTCTGATAACTGATTTAGGTTTGGTTCATAGTCAGCATCACCTTTTGATTGTAGATACTTGATGCAGTCCGTACTGATATTATTGTCTTTTGCGAACTTTTCAATACCTTTCCATGAACCCTCATTGAATGAGTGGTCATCAATACCACCGGTATCCGTAACAAAGCCGATTTTTACCGGACAGTCTTTCTTCTTGCTGTCACCATCGTCTTTGCTGCCGCAACCGGCAAGAGTTGTCGCAGCCATCATCGCGACCAAACTCAGTTTTGCAAATTTGTTCATAAGGTTCTCCTCCATTTATTTGACCTTCCTAATGGTCCTATCAAAAGTTTACAATTAATCTTATCTTTTGTCAAGAAATTAAGCCCTTACAAAGCCCTAGATTATGATAGAAGTCGTATTACCATTTTCCTCACAGATTTGCTTATACTGAGCCACGTACATTTGCGAAACCGTTGTATTTCCCAGCGCTTTCAAACCTTCTTCACGCACTCCATACTGGCGGTAGCGTATCAGCTTATATCGACTTTGCTGTTTCAAAAGCTCACTGACATAGCGTACTGTTTTCTCATTTTGTTCATCTTGATTAGGTAAAATCACCGTACGTACTTCTTCCAACTTCTGTGTATGTAATAAATACGCTAGATTTTTTAATACCATAGTATTGTCACAGCCGGTAAGATATTGATGAAATTTTGCATCAACTGCTTTGACATCCAACATGACCCCATCACAAACTGCCATCAGCTGAGGATATTGTGAAAAGTCGTAATACCCATTACTGTCAATCAAACATGTTAACCCAAGCTTTTTTACTTTTTTAAATAGGTCCAATAGGAAAGCCGCATGATTCATACACTCTCCTCCACTCACCGTGATTCCTCGCAGAAAAGCTTTTTTAGCTTTAATTTGCTCAACTAATTCTTCTACGCTCATATAGCGTATCTTAGGTGATGCTAAATGCGTACACGTATGAATACATGTATCACAATCTACGCATTTATCAGAATTCCACAAGACCTTTCCCGCTTCCAATGTCAAAGCGTTTGTTGGACAAGTTGTAACGCAGTCCCCGCAATGCATGCACATATGGATTGTTTCGGGATTATGGCAATACAGACAGGAGAAGGGACAGCTTTGAAAAAAGATGGCGCAGCGATTACCTGGGCCATCTACATTGGAAAAAGGAATGATCTTATTTACGGGCGCTTTCATCATATACACGACGATCCAGAGCGTTTGCTGTGTTACGTGCTCCCTGTCCAAACACGGTCACATTATTCAAACTTGCTTCTTGGCGGTCCAATTTTTCAATTTCACTTTTCTTTACCAGATATCCGGTCACGCGTACTACATCATTATCCGCATTATAGCCGGTAAAATAGCGCATACCTTGAGCAAAGGCTCCCTTGATGATATCCAATAATGCATCCGGTGTATTGTTCCATGTATCATCAAATTTAAAGATATCACCGATTCCGGATACAAAATACTTATGGAAATTGCACTCTACAGCGATATGATCACATAAATCCGGTTCACAGCCAATCGGGATACGAGCACCTGGTGAATTTTCGCGGCCATCACTGTCGATACCAACCTGTGCATGCAGCACATATTGGTTATGACAGCCTTCACAATACAGACCATGATGGTTTTTTACCATCGTTTCAATCGCATTCATGATTTCGACACCAAGTTGATGTGCTTTTTCATTATGTCCATAACCTTCCTTAGGATCTTTTATACCTAAAAGATGGTTGCAGCATTCTGCCAAGCCTACAACACCAAACATACCTGTGAAGTTTTCACGTTTAACAAAGCCTTCTTTTACCAAGAAATTAGCCTTGAAAAAGTTACTTTCCTCTACGATATAGCGAATACGATCGTCCATAAATTCTAACATCATGTTTACATAATATGGTAAGATATGCTCCATGAAATCAGCTTTATCTTTTGCCTTGCTAGCTACATTATATAAGCGTATTCTTGGCAGCGTATAACCGCCTCCACCGATCTTTAACGCATTGTAGCAACTGGCGATGCCATATTCTCCGATACCATCTTGTCGATACATGACATCATTAGCAAAGCTTGGTTTAGCTGTTGCCAGCATACAATCAATGCAGGCTTTCGCAAACTCATCGCTTGTCCGTTCTGGATCATACAATAAAGTAACATTTGGTATTGCTAACTGCATTTCTTTTGTTAGATCTAAGATGATTCTTGCCACACGACAATCTTCTGGTCCGATGTTGGCATGTACAAAAGAATCCGTCAACGTTTTATCGATATGCAGCAAAAACAGACGCAACGCTTTACGCGTTTCTTCTTCGTCCTTATCAAATGGAGTGAATAAATCAGCAAAGTTACCCAGATAGACAGGAAAAGAAGTAATGCTTGGAACATGTTTGTACATAATTAATAAAGCATTGGTAGCTTCCCAGATATCTGTCGGTGGCTGCAAGCCTAAAAATGCGCAACCTTCTTTCATCAACTTTTGATAATCCGGCAAGATATAGCGAGGGCGATAAGGTGCTCTTCCTTCTCCTAAATCACATAAAGTTTCTTCCTCCAATGCCTTTTTCATCTCCGGTTTTAAAGGTAATGAATCATCATCGTTTTCAGCCAATCTGGCTAATGCCAATAATTGTTGCTGATAAGTTAGTGTAGGGTCACTGATAATATCTTTTACTCTACTCATCAAAATCATCCTCCTCATAGCGTACAAGCACCTCACGCGGCTTAGAACCACGACTAGGTCCGATAACGCCTTGTTCCTCCAATACGTCGATCAACCGCGCAGCTCTGGCATAGCCAATACTGAACTTACGCTGTATCAATGATGTACTAGCCTTCCTAGTACTTATTATAAAAGATTTTACCTCTTCATACAAGGGATCTGCACTTTCCTGCGTAGCAGCATATTCACTATCTACAGCCTCTAAACGTAAAAAAGCATCCTCATATTTGGGTTTTCCTTGGGCACTGACAAAGTCACAAATGCTCTGTACCTCCGCATCACTTACAAACACACCTTGTACACGGGTAGGATTGGTCTCTCCCACCGGGATATATAACATATCTCCATAACCTAAGAGCTTTTCTGCACCCATCTGGTCCAGTATCGTTCGTGAATCCACAGCGCTAGATACCGCAAAAGCGATACGCGATGGAATATTGGCCTTAATGACACCAGTGATAACATCGACACTAGGGCGTTGTGTGGCTACGATCAAATGAATCCCGGCTGCGCGTGCCAACTGCGTAATACGTTGAATACTTGCTTCAACCTCTTTCGCTGCAACTAACATTAAATCAGCTAATTCATCTATGATGACAACGATCCACGGTAGTTTTTCTAAACCATCCTCAGGATGATTTTCAATATATGTATTATAGCCGGCAATGTTACGTACACCCGCCATAGCAAATAGTTCATAGCGTTTATCCATCATGGCCACAATTACCTTTAAGGCGCGATTTGCTTCCTCTCCATCGGTAATGACCGGACCTAACAGATGGGGAATTTGCTTATAAGGTGTAAACTCCACCTTTTTGGGATCTACTAATAGCAACTTGACCTCATCTGGTCTTGCACGCATTAATATAGAGGTAATGATAGAATTCACACATACACTTTTCCCGCTTCCGGTTGCTCCAGCAATTAACAAATGGGGCATCTTGTTGAGTTCTCCATATACACAGCTGCCCATGAGATCTTTTCCTAAGGCAAACAACATTTTTTTATCCTGGTACTTTTCCGGAACTGATTTCATCAATTCTTTCATGCTAACACTAGTTTTTTCCACATTGGGAATCTCGATGCCAACAGCACTTTTGCCAGGTATCGGTGCTTCAATTCGGATATCTTTTGCTGCTAGTGCCATTTTAATATCATATTGCAAATTGCTGATTTTATTGACACGCACGCCAAGATCCGGCTTTACTTCAAATTTAGTGACAGATGGTCCAATGTGCGTAGCCATTAAAGTAGCACGTACACCAAATTCATCTAAGATTTCAATCAACCGCTGGCCACTTTCATTTGCTGCCTTGATATTCGCAGTACTGCGGGCTTTTTTTCCTATATCATTTAACAAGGTCAGCTTAGGCAACTTATATTTTGACCAATCCTCTTTAAAACTACTTACGAATGTATCACTTTTTCCTATCGTTTCTTCAATGATTCGTTTATCTTCCTTTTGCTGTTGCACGGCTTTTGAAGCTGTACCAAAACCTATGACAACCTCATCCTCTTCCTCATGAGCATCCTGGCTTGACACAAGCGGTTCAAAAGCATCATTGCGACCATCCGTAATAATATCAAACTCATCATCCACATCTAAGAAAGACACCTGTCCTGGACGAACGCGTTCTTCCAAGTTGATCTTACCAAACATGCTTTCCTTAGCAGGTGTGGTATTTGCTTGTTCACTCGTCTTTTCGACCTTTTGTTCCTTTTTCAACGCTTTCTTATTTCGTCGCTGTTCACGTTTGGCTTGAGCATTTTCTTTCATTGAGGAAAAAGGCTTTTGGAATGCGGATGCCCCTTGCCGTAAATACGCAAATAAAGGCCCTGATATAAGCAAAATACAGCCTAAGACCACTAAAGCGATGATAATGATCTTAGTACCCGTATAATCCACCAAAAAAGTCGTGATGGACACAAGAAAAGCACCAATTAGTCCACCACCAATCTGTTCACCATGAAAAACTTGCGCACTGTTGCCAAGAAAATGGGATAGTATGTCCATCCCCGTTAGTTTTTCATCATTAGGCAAACTTGCCGCAATTAGCCATGCGCTCAGTAAAACGATGACCCCTGTTGTATATTTCAGAGGTACATCGCTAATATTTTTCTTAAGCATCCACATGAAGGAAAAAACAATGATAAGACCGTAAACGACACCATATAGATTTCCAGTCACATATTGGATAACACCTGTGATCAGATTGCCTAAAAAGCCAATTTCCAGACATCCGATAATGGATAAGGTAATGAGGACCAAAGCATAAATATAAACCAGAATTTCATTTTCAGCTGCCTGTTTTTTCTTTTGCGCTTTCTTTGTTTTCTTTTTTGCTGCCATACTGTCCTCCCTTCTCTACAAAATACTTATGAATTAATTTCCATAATGACCGGTAAGACCATCGGGCGTTTCCCGGTTTCCTTCATTAAATATTTACTGATCTTATCGCGCGCTTCTGCACGTACTGTCAAATTATCATAACGTTTTTCTTTTACTGCTTTTTCGATACAGTTTTCCATGATATTACCGACTTCTTTAATGATATATTCTGCATCCTTTAAATAAATCAGCCCTCTAGTCTGCACATCCGGACCATTGGATATTTCCTTCGTCTTATGATTAACACCAACACCGATGATCATCACCCCATCTGTCGATAGAACCTCACGATCCTTCAAGACAACACCTGTCACATCCCAATTTTCCTTACCGTCAATCATCGTATCTTCTAATTCCAGACGCTGTGCGACACTCTTTAAGATTTTATTTTCAAATAAGGCAATCTGTCCGTTTTCCAAAATCAGAATACGATCGGGTGAATACCCCATTTTCGTTGCTAAATTTGCATTTACATATAAATGACGATACTCGCCTTTGATCGGTATATAATATTTAGGTTGGAAGAGATACAGCATCATTTTCAGATCTTCACTGGATGGATGCATAGATAATACGGTTTTAGAATCCAGCGTATAAATCTTGCCGCCCTCTTTATAAATTTCGTTTTCCATATTGCTGGCATCTAATTCTGTACCACTGACAATTGGACTGGCTACAATAATCGTATCACTCGTACGGAAACTTACATGCGCATCTTCATGATTAGCGATATTTGTCATCGTACGGAACAGATTTTTACCATTGCCACTAATCAAAACGACAACATCTTCCATGTCATCACTAAAGTTCTTTTCATTGATTTCCATCTCTTTAGGAACGCGATAGTATTTCATCGTTTCTAAATGTTTTAACAGTTCACGAATTCCTTTATCATGAAAAAAGATCTTGCGATTAAACTTTTTCGCCAATTCAATAATTTCTATGATGCGGAATAAACTTTGGGAATAACAGGAAATCAAAATTCGTGTTCCTTCACTAGCTTCAAAAATCGGTTCAATCAAAGATGTAATGCGATGTTTAGGAGCCGTGTGTCCACTCTTATCAGCGCCCTGGGATTCACACAACAGACACAAAACACCTTTTTTTCCTATATCACTTAATTCGTTTAAATCACATAAATATTCTTTTTGAAGCATATCATAATCTACGATAAATTCTCCTGTATAGACGATATATCCCTGATCGGTACTGATCGCCAATCCAAAATTGTCAGGAAATGCATGTGTCATTGGGAATGTACGTATTTTGACACCGCCAATTGTCTGCTTACTGCAGCGTTTTAAACGATGAATCTTTGCATTCTTTATGCCTTCTTTTTTTAGCATCTCATGAATGATATTCGCAGTTAAAGCACCTGTATACACTGGCGCATTCACCTGTTTTAATAAATATGGCAAGGCTGCCACTACATCATCATGGGCATGGGTGATGAAGATCCCTTGAATACGTTCTTTGTTTTCGATCAGATAAGAGAAATCCGGAATGATGAATTCCACTCCTAACTGTCCTGTATCCGGATATTTTAATCCGGCTTCAATAATAAATATAGCTTCATTGACTTCAACGACAAGCATATTCTTGCCATCTTCATCAAGTCCACCAAGCGCAAAAATGCGTACTTGATCCATAAATCGTTACCTCCGTTTTCATATTGTTATTATGTTTTCTTATTGTTTCATTCTGAATGAACTCGAAATTCCATGATAAACTAATGATATTATACCACTAAACATCAAAAAAAAGACAAGGGAATTGCTTTTTATCGCAAAAACCATAAACGAAACCATAAAAAAAGTGATTGCTCACTTTTTATAGAATTTGTTCACCATCTAAAGAAAATGTCTTACATGCTGTGATTTTCACTTTTACGATATCCCCAGCAGTCACATGCTCACCAGTAAAATTTACAAGCTTATTGGTTTCTGTATAGCCACTCCATACATTCGCCTTTTTCTTGCTGGCGCCATCCACCAATACCTTGACTACTTTACCGAGATATGCCTCATTTTTAACGTGAGCATACTGATTCCAACAAGCATTAAGTTCCGCCAAGCGACGCTGTTTGACTTCCAAAGATACACTATCCGCCATACGTGCAGCCGGTGTTCCTTCTCGTGGAGAATAAATAAAGGTAAAAGCATTATCGAACTGACATTCTTTCACTAGATCTAACGTATGTTGGAACTGTCCTTCGCTTTCATTAGGAAAACCCACAATGATATCTGTAGAGATTGCACACTCTGGCATACGTTCTTTGATCTTATGGAATAAGGTGAGATATTGTGCGTTTGTATAACGACGCCCCATAATCTTCAGAATTTCATCATCACCACTTTGTACCGGCAGATGTATAAATGGCATAATATTGTCATAACGTGCAATCACATCAATCATCTCATCACTAAAATCCCATGGATGGCTTGTTGTAAAACGAATACGTTCTATGCCAATTTTCGCCGTTTCCTCCAACAATTTCGCAAAACCACCTTCGATATGCAAATCTTTTCCATAAGAATTAACATTCTGCCCCAGCAAGGTAATTTCTTTATAGCCATCTTGTTTTAACTGACGTATTTCTTGCAATACATCTTCCATAGCTCGGGAACGTTCTTTTCCTCTAGTATAAGGGACGATGCAATATGTACAAAATTTATCACATCCATACATAATATTGACCCAAGCCTTATGTTTGCCAAAACGTCTTACCGGAAGATTTTCAATGACATCGCCTTCTTTTGACAACACCTCGACACTACGCTTATGCCCAACCATCACCTCATACAAAAGTTCTGGTAAACGATGAAGGTTATGTGTTCCAAAAATAAGATTGACATGGCGATATTTTTCTAATAACACTTGTACGACATCTTCTTCTTGTGCCATACAACCACACAAACCAAAAATCAAATCTGGATTGCTTCGTTTCAAACGCTTTAAAGAACCGATCTCGCCCAACACCTTATCCTCAGCATTTTTACGAATAGCACATGTGTTTAACAAAATCAAATCAGCCTGTTCAGGGTGTTCTACCGGTGTAAACATCAATTCTTCTAAAATACCTGCCAAGGTTTCAGAATCGCGTTCATTCGCCTGACATCCATAAGTTCTTAGATAGTATTTCTTTCCCTGTCCCAGTGTTCTAACTTCACTAGGTATTTGAAACAAGCTTTTTTCAATCGTGACTTCTTTCTGTGTACGTTTTTGGGCCTCATGCAAATTAGGCAACGCCCATCCTGGCTGTGTTTTCATTTACTTCCCTGCTTTCTTTTTTCTAATATAATAAACATCCTAAGTGGATGATCTTGACTTAAAAAAACCAAGCATTTCTACTTGGTTTACTGAGAGATTGCTTCTACTGGACAAGCGGAAATACAAGATCCGCAGTCAATACAAGTTCCTTCATCGCATTCTGATTTAGAATCAGCGTTCATGGATAAAGCTCCAACTGGGCAAACTCCTACACAAGCACCACAACCGATGCAAGTATCAGCATTTACATTTACTGGCATTCTTTATTCCTCCTTTACAACCATTCCTATTATACCAATATCTCCAAGGACATGCAAGCATTTAAAGCCAAAAATACTTTTGTGAAGACGCACTTGTTACGTCTTTCACAAAACTATGAACAACCCTTTGAGAAATCTTTTCTTGTACATATCCGATCATCATAAAGTTTCCCCTAAATAAGGCTTTAAACATTTACCTGTTAGAAAGATGAAAGCAATCAAAGTTAAAAAAAGGAAGAACATTCAATGGTTTTCCATTGTCTTTCTTCCTATTTTAAGCAATTAACATTCAACATGTTCTGGACGTATTTGAATGCGTTCGATACCTATTGCACGATTCGTTGTATCATCGATATCCACTAAAGCACCACAGAAAATCCCTTCACCTTCAGCAATTTTGAATTTGGTCTTCTCTTGTGTTGTAAAACGCGTTACTATTTCATTCACATCACGTCCTAAAACACTGGTATACGCACCGCACATCCCCAAATCCGTAATAGCCGCACACCCATACACGATTCGTTCATCTGCAGTTTGTACGTGCGTATGTGTGCCAACTACAGCGCTTAAGCGATCCGCAAAGCAATACGTAAAAGCGATTTTCTCGCTCGTTGCCTCAGCATGAAGATCAACCAGATAAATGTCTGCTTCCACTTCTTGAAGAATATCTTCCATGCAATAAAACGGCGAATCTATTACATTATTCATCCAAACTTCACCACTTAAATTCGTGATGGCAACCCGTTTCCCCTGTACCTTAATCACAACGGTATGTTCCCCATATTCTAAAGGTTCCATATTGGCAGGGCGTACCATACGCTCAGCTTCATCAATAAACTGATAAATATCATTTTTAGAAAATGTATGGTTTCCCATGGTGATGACATCAATCCCACAGGCCAGCAGTTGGTTATAAATGCGGCGGGTAATACCTTTCCCATGAGCAGCATTTTCACCATTTGCAATTACCAAGTCGATGGCATACTGCTGTTTCAAAAGAGGAAGCTGCCGGCTAACAGTTTCCCTTCCGGCAGCTCCTACGATATCTCCTATAAATAAGACTTTCATATTTTTTATTTAGCCAGCTCACAAGATCTTGTTTCACGAATGACCGTAACCTTGATCTGTCCTGGATATGTCAGTTCCGCCTCAATCTTGTCCTTGATGTCACGGGCAAGTTTATGACAAGCCAAATCATCCACCTTATCCGGTACGACCATGACACGAACTTCACGTCCTGCCTGGATCGCATAAGAACTATCCACACCATCAAATGATTTTGTAATCTTTTCAAGCTCTTCCAGACGGTTGATATAATTCTGTAACGCTTCATAGCGAGCACCTGGACGCGCTGCACTAATCGTATCAGCAGCTATAACCAAATTGCTTATGAGAAATTTCGGTTCAACTTCTCCATGATGTGACTGAATCGCATTCAATACCACATCGCGTTCACCATGTTTCTTACAGAATTTGTAGCCTAATTCAATATGACTACCCTCAACCTCAAAATCCATAGCCTTTCCTATATCATGAAGCAAGCCTGCTCGTTTAGCCAGCTGCTGATTTAAACCAAGTTCAGCTGCCATCATACCGGCCAGATGAGCAACTTCCATACTATGTTGTAATGCATTTTGTCCATAAGAATAACGGTACTTTAAACGACCAATCATCTTAATGATTTCACGGTCAATACGACCGATACCCAATTTAAAGACGGTATCTTCACCAGTCTTCATGATGTTGGTATCCATTTCTTTCTTGATTTTATTGACAACTTCTTCAATACGGCCCGGCTGAATGCGGCCATCTTTGATTAAATGTTCCAATGCCAATCTTGCAACTTCGCGGCGAATTGGATCAAAACAAGAAACAGTAATCGTCTCTGGCGTATCATCAATAATCAAATCAACACCAGTCGCCTGTTCAATGGCTTTGATATTACGCCCTTCGCGTCCGATGATTCTACCTTTCATTTCTTCACTTGGTAAAGCAACAACGGAAACGGTGCGATCAACGGCCTCATCCTGCGATAAGCGCTGAATGCTTTGTGCAACGATATTGCGCGCCTTTTCATCTGCAGTTGCTTTGGCCTCTTCTTCTTTTTCTTTGATGTAGGCAACCAACTCTTTTTCCATACGTTTTTCGGTGATTGCAAATAATTCTTCTTTTGCCTCACTGGTAGACATGGCCGCTACACGTTCCAATTCCTCTACCTGTACATCAATCTTTGCCTGTAACTCTTTGTCTTTTTTATCTAGCATTGCCATTTTGTCAGCTAATTGAGCACTTTTCAGATCAATCTGTTTTTCTTTGCTTGTCAATGTTTCATCGCGGAAATTCAGATTGTCTTCTCTGCGCAGGAGTTTATTTTCCATATCGGTAACCTCCTGCTTGCGTTCTTTTATCTCTTTTTCTGCCGCAAGTTTCAATTCATGCGCTTGTGTACGACCATCCAATACTGCCTGCTTGACGGTTGCGTCGGCTTTTGCTTCCGCTTCCTTCAGCAGCAGGTTGGCCTTTTGCTGATCTTTATTTAAACCTGCCTTAGATACCACTATCATAACGATAATTCCAACGGCAAGACCTATCAACGCAGACAAAAAGATGAGCAGTGCATTATTTTCCATAACACTATTCCTCCATTCGTCATGTAATGAGAATTTTATTCTCTAACATATATTGTACATAAATTTCACATTTTTCTCAACTAAAAACCGCAGTTTTTGGAAAATTAGAATCAAAAATTGAAAGCCGTTCCATCAAAAAGTAAAAGAAGGGCAATCCTGTCCTTCTTTTTTGATAGGTAAACTAAACGATCCTTAAAGCTTTTTAAGCTTTTTCAGCTGCTGTTTTCTCCATGAGCTTTGTTTTTAACTCTTCTAACAGTTCTGGATTAGACTTGATCGTATTTTTTGCAGCTTCTTTCCCCTGGCCGATTTTCTCACCATTGTAAGAAAACCAAGCACCACTTTTCATAACAATATCATGATCCACACATAAATCTAATAACTCCGCGATATAAGAGATGCCTTCGCCATACATGATTTCAATAGCAGCCGTTTTAAAAGGTGGCGCTACCTTATTTTTCACAATTTTTACATTTACTTTATTTCCAATAATTTCAGTTCCATTTTTAATTGCCTCACTGCGTCGAATATCCAAACGCACACTGGAATAAAATTTTAAAGCACGACCACCAGGTGTGGTTTCAGGATTGCCATAAACAACTCCAACTTTTTCGCGCAGTTGATTAATGAAAATTGCCGTACATTCGCTGCGATTCATGACACCACTTAATTTACGCATCGCTTTTGACATCAAACGAGCCTGTAATCCTACTTGTGAATCACCCATCTCACCATCCAATTCAGCCTGTGGTACCAAGGCGGCAACCGAATCCACGACAACCAAATCAATAGCACCGCTTTTTACTAACATTTCGGTAATATCCAGCGCCTGTTCTCCACTATCTGGCTGTGATAAGATCAACTCATCAATATTGACCCCAAGTTTTTGCGCATATACAGGATCAATCGCATTTTCTGCATCAATAAAGGCAGCACGCCCGCCTTTTTTCTGTACTTCAGCAATCGCGTGCAATGCCAATGTCGTTTTACCACTTGATTCCGGACCGTAGATTTCAATGATACGACCTTTGGGATATCCACCAATACCTAAAGCCTCATCTATTTTGATGGAACCACTGCTGATAGCATCAATTTCTACCGCAGCACGATCTCCTAATTTCATGATGCTGCCTTTTCCATATTGCTTTTCTATGGCCTTAATTGCATCACTTAATAAGGTATCTTTTTTATCTTCTGCTTTTGTCTCTGTTTTCTTATCTTTCTTTTCACTCATGCTACTTTTCCCTTTCTCATTCACTGAGGAATGCGACTGCTTTTTCCATCATAAATTGTACAGCATACGCCCGCAATTCATTGCGTGTCAATTTAGAATGTAATGCAAATACTTGTACATGTTGGATATCTGCTATTGCACAATACACTAAACCTGCCGGTTTGCCTTCCCAGGCATCCGGTCCGGCATTTCCCGTAAAGGAGATACATAGATCAACATCCAATACAGCACGTGCGCTTCGCGCCATTGCAATTGCACATTCTTCACTGACAACACCATATGTTTCGATGATTTTTGCATCAACATGTGCCAATGCTATTTTTTCTTGTGTGGCATATGTGACTAATCCACCTTTTAAAACGGCACTTGCTCCTGCAACATCTGCTATTGCTGCACAAAAGGCACCCGCTGTAAAACTTTCACAGCTGCCAATTGTCAGTTTTTTTTCTTTCAGCAAAGCCACGAAAGATGCTGCTGTTGTTACCTGTTCCATCTACATCGTCTCCATGACAACATCTTTCAACTTCATAAAATAAACAATTCCACTATACACGGAAGCTATTGTTGCTCCCCAAATAAAAATTTGATCCATCGGAATACCTAAATAAGCAAATGGTAAATCATACAGCATGACAAAAATAATAGCAAACATTTGCAGTACCGTTTTAATTTTCCCTGGCATGCCCGCTGCCACCACTTTGCCTTTTGCACTTGCTGACATTCGCAAGCCATCCACGATCGTATCACGCCAAATCATAATGATCACCGCGATGATTGGCACTCTATTGCCAACAGCAAATAAAATCAGCATCGTATTTACTAAAAGCTTATCAGCAATCGGATCAACAAATTTACCAAAAGAGGTAACCAGATTTCGTTTGCGTGCAATATTTCCATCCAAAAAATCAGTAAAAGAAGCAATCGCAAATAAAATCAGCACCACGATATCGCTCCATTGCACTGTCACCATAGCATCCTGTACATTCACTTGGAATGCCATACCCAAATCACAAAACAAATATAGAATAGCGATGATTGGTACTAAAACGACACGAAACAAAGATAATTTATTTGGCAGATTCATTTACTTCACCTACCGTAAACGTCAACGTATTGCTAGGACAATATCCAGGATATGTGCTTGGATTTATACTGCTATCCGTCTTTACGACCTTTCCATTAATTTTTATATCAGTTTGCACCATACAACCGATATAGATAGAAATCTTCGTGCCTTTTTTCACTTCAATTTCACTTGTAGCTGTCTGCCCCACATTAAATATCTTATTTTCACGAATATCTTTTTCATCAACCGTAACACTATAACCAGAATTGCTGCCGTTAAATTTCGTTTCCACTTTTAATTTCTCGCCTTCTTTGACATTGTTGATTGTATAATCGGTCACATCATTTTTGACGATTTCTAATTCTTTGACTTCTTCTTTCTGTTCTTCTTTTAGTTTCTCGTCATCGCTAGGATAGGCTTCTTTATCATTTTCACCGGCAATTGGCATATTGTTTGTCGGTTTGTTATCCTTGCCACTATCTGTCTGCATGAAAATCGCAAAAGCAAACATCAATACGATGACCACAACACCAATAATTGCCACAAGCGAAATTAAAGAAACATCTGGTTTCGCTCTTCTGCGCTTTTGGCGTGGCATTTTCACATCTGCGGTCTGCACTTTCGTAAGCTTCTCACTCTTAGCGATATTATGTTCAATTTCTTCATGAGAAAGCTGTGCGCTTTGTACAGATGTCATGGTATAATCGTCAATGCTTTCACGCAATTCATCTTTCATATCTTCAAAATCAATACCGACCGCATCACAATACGATTTCACAAAAAAGCGTAAATAACTCAGGTCCTCATGAAAAAAAGAAATATCTCCTTCTTCTAAGGCTTTGATGTGCTTTGTTGTAAGTCTGGTTTTTTCACTTATATCTTCGACACTCATACCGAGTTCGATACGTTTTTCCTTTAACATGTTTCCTATTTTTTCCATTTGCACACCTCTTTTATAGTACCTGAACGACATTCTTCGATATCTTCAGTATGTCCCGTTTTTATAGTCCTTATTATTATAACAAGCAAAAACTAAATTGTAAAATTATTATGAACATTTTTGAAAATCTCACAGCATTTCCACAATTTCGCGTCATTTTTACATTGAAAAAGCAGGATTACTCCTGCTCTACGGTTTCATTGCATAAGCCATGTTCTGTACTCCAATGGAGTGGCAGTCATTTATCTGCGTTTTTTCAAACGCCCCACCGGATGATTTCACTTCACCTCCAGCAGGTTCCCCTACCAAATTTGGGTTTCTCGCTTGCGGGGTTTACCCGTTCCATCTTTTATGTTTCCATAAAAGCTCGTCTCTGTGGCACTTTTAAAGAAGTACACCATAGTTTCCCTTAGGTTTCCTTCAGCCGTCAGTAATTACACTGCCTGGATTTATTGTTTCATCCAGCACAAACACTACGATCATCACAGATCGTGCGAGCATGGACTTTCCTCTAGTCAAATGACCAGCGACTGCCGCAACGCTGCCGATTATTCTTTTTCTTTCCGAAATACCGCATTTTCTAAACGTGTTAATCGTTTCAGAATATCGATGTTATCTCCGCTCAGTTCAGCTTTTATAGCTTCCACTTCCTGTTTTCCTTCTAATTCTACGATTTTCGCTTTTAGGGTGGCGATATGACGTTCATACTCTTGAAGATGATTGCCAAGATTTTCAATCATGTGGTCATATTCTTGATAGTCATGAATCACAAGATCTAAAAATTCATCGACCTCACGAGAAGAATATCCTTTAAAATCCACATTGAACTGTTTGTTTAATACATCTTCCACACTCAGTTTAAACCTTTTTTCCATTGCACTCACCTTCCTGTTATAGTTTCTCAAAAAACCATTAAAATTGCAAGATATTTTTTTGCTTTCCTATCCTTTGCAGTATCTTTTTCATAAGATATCCTTATTATATTATGAGTAAGATGATCGATTTTTTGGTAGTACTTCTAAAGTTATTGCAGTAAAATATATAAAAATTTTTATTAGAAAGCTTTAAATCGACGACCTTTTCTGCTTAATAAAAAACCTGCTCAAATGTTAAGAAAACTTTCAGAATCGTGTATTCTCAGCACAATATTCATCAAATTCATGCTTTTTATCATTAGAATACCATGAATTCTTACGGTTATTTATCGCAATCATGAAAACCTTATGATATAATATAAACTGGTGATACATGTGATAGGATACCCCAATAAAAAAAACAAGGTGAGTCAAACAGCTGTGGATAATCATATGGGTCGTGGAATGTCATTAGAGGAAGACATCAATGACAGCAACGCCTATTATCGTGCATGTGATCGCGCCTTGATTCATAAGAAGCCAACACCGATTCAGGTGGTTAAGGTCGATTATCCTGCCCGCTGTGCCGCCAAAATAACAGAGGCCTATTATAAGACCCCTAGCACGACTGATTATAATGGCGTGTATCGGGGAAAAGCAATTGACTTTGAAGCGAAAGAAACCAAATCAAAAACATCCTTTCCCTTTAAAAGCATACATCCCCATCAGATTCATCATCTGAAAAAGGTCTTATTTCATGGAGGTATTGGATTCTTCATCATCCGATTCACTTTTTATGATGAGACTTATCTGATTGACGCTGGCGTAATAATCGAACGCTATGAAAATAGTGAACGTAAGTCCATTCCTTATGAACAAGTAAAACAGCTCGGTTCTTATATCAAGGAAGGATTATCCCCACGGCTGCGTTATTTAGATAATGTAGATGCCTTATATTTCAAGGAGGAAAACTCGTATGGCAAATGATACTACGAAAAAAAATTCCAATCCAACAGGAAAGAAAAAGAAAGCTACCGTTCGTAACGTCGTGAATGGTATCATCATCGTCTTCTTATGTTGTGTATTATTAGGAGGCGTGACCGGATTCTTCCTGCTAAGCCAAATCATTGGTAAGGTCAGTGAAGATGAGCGAAAATTGGAAGAAAAAATCATTAATGTAGAGCCAAGCACATTATACAGTGCTGATGGCAAAGTCATTTATGAGCTCGGTGCAGAAAGCCGTGAAATTGTTGAATATGAACAAATTCCACAAGTTACCATTGATGCCTTTTTGGCTATTGAGGATTCCCGTTATTTTAAACATAACGGTTTTGATCTTCCTCGCTTTATTTCCAGTGCGTTCAACAATTTACGTTCCGGATCCTTGGCACAGGGTGGTTCTACCTTGACCATGCAGACGATTGATAACTTTATTAATAAGCCTAAGGAAGAAAAGGCAGATAGTGAAGGCATTAAGCTAACACAAAAAGATAAAATTGAAATGAAGATTCAGGAAATTTATTTAAGTCTTCGCCTTGATTCTAAAATGAGCAAGGAAGAAATCTTAACAAACTATTTGAATAAAATTAACTTTGGTGCTAGCGCCCGCGGTATTCAAAAAGGAGCGCAATATTATTTTGGCAAAAACGTAGAGCAGCTGAATCTGAGCGAAAGTGCCTTTTTAGCCGGCGTGGTCAATGCACCTGCATTGTATAACCCATATCAAGGCTATGATTCCAAAACGAAACAAAACTATTATGCTTATGCTACCAAACGCCGCAACGAAACCCTTTCCTTAATGTTGAGTCATGGCTATATCAGTGAAAGCGAATATAAATTAGCTAAAGCAACAAAACTGGCATTCCAATTAAAAGGAGAATCAAAGGCCAAGGATAATCCTTACCTCGCATACGCGCAAGCTGCGATTACAGAGGCTAGAGAGCTGACAGGTGAAGACCCAGCAACAACACCAATGAAAATTTATACTGCTCTGGACACTTCCACCCAAGATCGTCTCAATGATATTCAGGAAAAGAAAGTTATCGGTATGCCGGAAAATAAATATTTCCAAATAGCTGCAAGCGTTATCGATAATCGTAAAGGTACGATCATTGCTATTGGTACTGGCTTTGATGATCCTACTTCCAGTACGTATAAAGATCGTGCGACAAAAGAAAAGCATCAGCCAGGATCAACATCAAAACCATTATTGGCATACGCACAGGCTTTTGATCAAATCGGCTGGGCGACATCACGAATCGTAGAAGATAAACCTATCCAAATTTATGGAGATACAAAGAGTAATTACGATAACAAATATCATGGAAAAGTTTCATTAGAACGTGCGTTAGCGCAATCCTTAAACATCCCTGCTCTGGAAGCTATGCAAGCCGTGACAAATGCGGTTGGCAACGATTATATGCGAGAGTATATGAAAAAACTAGGTTTTGATGATAAGGTTGCTGAAAAATTCGATTTACTGTATGCCATTGGTGGTGCTAATTTTGAAGCAACCCCTACTCAAATGGCAGCCGCATTTGCTACCTTAGCAAACGGTGGAAAATATATAGAACCGCATATGATCACAAAGGTTGTATATAAAGATGGCAGTAAAACTTATGAGAACAACGCTAAGACGACACAGGCTATGTCCCCGCAGGCTGCTTATATGACAAGTGATTTGTTAAACAAAGCTATCACAGGCAAATATAGCGGATATAACTATATGAGCCAAGCCTTCAATGGTGCTGGATATCCGGTTTATGGAAAAACCGGAACTTCTGACTGGGATGATTATGCTGATGAAGTCGGTGGTAATGCCCATGACGGTTGGATGGTCAATTACACAAGCGATTATACGATTGCTTCATGGAACGGCTTCGATTCACGTGTCAACGGCTACACCTATTTATCCGAAGCTGTACAAAATATGAATATACCTGGTAAGATCAATCGTTATATTTTAGATTCCTTAAGTTCCAATGCGACAAGGATTCAAAATCCCGGTGGTATCAGCTCTTATGGTGGAGGTCTCATCAAAACAGAGTTCCTAAAGGATGCTGCAAAAAACAATCCTGAAACCGTAGCCAATGTGAAAAAAGCTAGTGATGCATTAAAATCACCTATCAGTGATGCTAGTAAATATAAACAAAGCGATTATACACCGGAAACATGGGCTGCATTGCAAGAAGCTCTAAAACAAGCAAATGCGTTGTTAAATAAAGAAGACGTCACAGAAGACGAAGTAAATAGAGCAAAACAAGCCTTAGAAAATGCAATACGTGGCTTGAAAGAAAAAGAAGTTGCCGTAACAACAACTTCCCTAACATCTGCTATTCAAAATGCTGCTGCATATACCGATACTACAAAATATCAAAGTGCTTATGTGCAAGCATTAAATAGTCGAATCAATGCAGCAAATGCTTTATTAACATCAAGCGGTGTGACACAGGCAGAAATCAATCAAGCCGTTCAAGATATCCAAGCTGCTATTGAAGCTTGTAAAGCTCATCCAGTACAAGAAGTAACGCCGCCTAATAATAACAATCAAAAGCCAAATGATAATACCAATAATAATGCTAATACGGATAAAAATGATAACACCAATAAAGGTGATACTGCGAGTGGAACTGGCAATAAAGAAAATGGCAGGCCAACTAGCAATACATTTGGTGATTAGCATATTACACAGAAGAGATTCTTTGCTTGAAGAATCTCTTTTATTATCGTCTATTAATTAATACGCACATCAAAAGGCTTTCTTATTTGACAGAATTCTGATATCTATCCGTTTTTACTATGACCTTTTCTTATGTCAACCACGCTTTACTATCGTCTCTTCTATAATAAGAAAAAGTATATTATAAAAAAACAGTCAGCTTTTTTTCTGACTGCGATATGCTTCCAACTTGTCTTTTTTGCAAAACGAGGCAAAGGGACATTGATCACACTGAGGATTTCTTGCAGTGCATTGGTATCGACCAAAGAAGATAAATAAATGATGTGCACGATTCCATCGCTCTCTTTTGATTTTACGTTTTAATTTTTGTTCTACTACTTCAACACTATCCCCTACTTTCGCCAGCCCTAATCGCTTAGCGATACGTTCTACATGTGTATCCACTGCAATTGCTGGAATATCAAAACAAACACTGCGTACTACATTTGCTGTTTTACGACCTACTCCGGCTAAAGAAGTCAACTCCTTCATGCTCTGTGGTACTTGTCCGTCAAAATGTTCTACCAAAGAAGCACTTAAAGCCTGAATAGAGCGTGCTTTATTGCGATATAATCCAATGCGGCGAATTTTAGCTTCGACTTCTTTACTATTTGCCGAAGCTAATGCTTTCGGAGTTGGAAATGCCTCAAATAAAGCAGGCGTTATCTTATTAACCGCAGCATCTGTAGTTTGCGCAGATAAAACTACGGCTACTAATAATTCAAAGGGATTTTGATGCACCAATTCACAATGTGCATTAGGAAAACGTAATTCTAATATATCTAAAATTTCATCTGTTGTCATTATCGTTTCCCCTCCTCATAATCTTCCGGACGCAATCCACGCTTTTTCCACTCTACCAAAATACGCTCGATATAATCAAAACTCAGATGCTCATAAGTCAACGCTTCTCGTAAGGCATAACCAATTAATTTCTGCTCATATACATTTAACCAATCTGCCAGCCGTTGCAATTCCATATGTGATAATGGTCGAGCAAACTCTGTTTCAAATAGATCAAATAAAGAAGCATCAAAATTCATCGTTTTTTCCTTAGCGCCGGCAAAAACACCATCAATTTCAAATAAAATCTTCCCATTTTGAAATGTCAGCTGCACATATCCTTTTGCACTAAGCTGGGATAATAAATCATCAATTTCGCCACTATCCTTTTTCATCTTTTTTGCCAAAATACCGTGAGTGACCGGAATTTGGTGTTGATTTAAAAAATCAATTAACATGATCAATAAGGTCTCATCGCTAGTCATCGTTAATTCATCTAAATGATCTAGCATGTAATCACGGCGGTTGATAAACTTTTCTTTCCACCAATCCATAACTGTATGCTATTCTCCTTTCTTCAGATAATAGACTTCATCTAATGTATCATAATCCAATAATACTTCACCTTTATCAAAATTCACTACATAAACAGGATTTTTATACCCATAGCCAAGTGATACCTTACTAACCTTACCTTGATAGTTTTTTTCTATAAGAGCGTTTACAGCCGCCTTTTGATAACTTGTTTTCTTGCGACTGGCAATGGCTTTACCTTTTTCATTAAACCAGACATACATATCGCTATCTTCTCCTATGTAGACAACATAATGAAAGACATGGCGCTGTACATCCTCTATTCGCGCATAAGATTCTTTGATTTTGGCAATCTGATGATCTACCTTATCTTCAAATTTACGCGCAGGCCCACTAATAAAAATAGCGATTTCGATAAAAATGACAATCAATGCCATAAACAGCAGTCCACATGTAACAGCTACTGATTTTCCATTTATTTTCATAGCGACCTCCTAACGTACCTCATTATACATGATTTTTTTGCATTTGTCTTTCTTTATACGCAAGAAATACCTTGCTTGAGCAGCACTTCTTAACAAAGCGATGCCCCTTTCTATAAAAAAACATCCTTGATTGGATGTCTATTACATAAATTCCATGAATTCTTGACATAAGGTGGCACTGCGTTTTGCAGCATGTTCTGCGTATGTTAAGAAATCCATTTGTGAATCTTCTTTATGTGCTACATCGCTTAAAGAGCGCAAGACAACAAAAGGTACGTGATAATGAGAACATACTTGGGCAATCGCTCCGGCTTCCATTTCTGCACAGATGGCATCCGGAAATAAAGTTTCTATACGTTCACGTTTTTCATCTTCAGCAATAAATTGATCTCCACTGGCCACTAAGCCACGAAACACACGTACTCCCATAGATGTTAACACCTGATCACATACATCGATTAATTTCGCATCAGCATCATAATACAACCCTAATCCATCATTTCCATCAATGATGCTAGTATCAAAATCGTGTTGTACGACGCGTGTCGACAAGACAGCATCCAACACCTGCTGTTCCTTTTTTAAGCCACCTGCCGTACCAATATTTATCACTGCCGTAATAACAAAATTTTCAAACAGAATCGTTGTCGCCATCGCGGCATTCCCCTTGCCAACGCCACTCTTCATTACAATGACATTTTTCCCTTTGATACTGCCTTTTACCATTGCAATACCGGATACCTTATATTCTTCCTTATTTGTCAATAAAGATGTTATAGCATCCATCTCTTTCTCCATTGCTGCGATAATACCAATCATGTTATTCCCTCCCTTTATGATTTCCTTTTACAAATATAAAACAATTTTTCACCTTCTTGGATACCATCAAATGTAAAATCAGTAATGATTTTTACATCAAAATCAAGAGCTTCTAGCTGTTCTTTCACCCACATAGGATCATAAACACGCTGGATATGTTGTTCCAGACTTACCCTGCCAGCTTCATCATAAAAAGCAAAATTCTGATAGATACAGTCTTCGATTGTCTGAATCGTCCATTGATATTCATGATGATCAATTCTTCCAGCTTCATTATATTCTTCCGCAAACTCTAACAATCGATCCATTGAATGCATATCCATAATAAAGACACCATCTTTCGTTAAATGCGATTTAACTTGAGTGAACAATTTTTGCACTTGTTCTTTTTTTAATAAATAATTAAAAGAATCGCATAAACATAAAATACCATCATAACTTACATCAACCTGAAAATCACACATATCCATCACTTTCCAGTCTACTAGATCATGATCTTTTTTCTTTTTGGCTGCCTGCAGCATCTCTGCGCTGATATCCGTTCCAGTAACATGGTAACCATCCTTCGCAAGTGCTATCGTAATTTCTCCACTGCCGCAAGCGAGTTCTAGCACTTCCTTACCGTTTACATATTCTTCGATTAACGATACCCATGCTTGCGTAGCTTCTTCATCTTTAACTAAAGCATCATAAAATTGTGCCAATGTTCCATACATCATAAGGAAAAGTCCTCACTAGGCAAATCCGCATATAATTTTTCTAACTGAAAGTGCGCTCTTTCTTCTGTTTGAAATACATGTACGACAATACTGTCTAAATCAACCAACACCCAACTGGAATCCTTATCGCCTTCCATGCTGCGTACAGTATAACCATGTTCCTTTACACGATCTGCCACATTATCTGCAATCGCATAAACCTGGCGTAAACTTGGAGCACTGCAAATCACCACATAATCAATGAACGGGTTTAATGTATGATATTCAAATATAACAGGGTGTTCTCCCTTTTTTTCATCTATGGCTTTTTGTACGACTTTTATTAATTCCTTCATGAAATTACTCCTTTTTTTCGCAAATATTCCTGCTGTTCCTGTTTTACTCTTGCCAATCCCAATGACAAGCTTTTTTCACACAATAACAGTTGTTCACTGGAATCATAGCCTCGCGCTGGATCCAGCTTATCTGCCACATATAAAATAATTGCATATGGCGAAGCGCCATCTCCTAAGACATGATGATAAATAGCAGAGATGATACGTTTATCCTCCATATATAAAAAGCGTTTTGTATAATCAGCGCCAATATAGCCATGCCAAATCGCACTATTTTCTTGCAAATGAGATGGCATATGATGAATCATCCAGATCTTTGCCTTTTCAAAAGGCATTTGTTTACAAATATCGTGTGCAATACCCATACACCATGCGACATGTTCGTCTAAGTGATGTGCATGTGCTAGTCTGACACAAACTTCAGCGACCGATACCGAATGCTGGAAACGCTTTTCCGACATACTTGCTTTCACCCAATTTATTACATATAGCCCATTGCTTCCGATATAACGCCTTACTGTCTTAGGTAAAGCCCATTTCTTTTCACCATTTCTAATTTCTGTACTAGAAACCGAAATCAGTTGCATTGGAACACGTTTCATCCCCGTCGGCAACTGACCGTCTTCATGACGTGAAAACACATAAAAGCATGCTTCTTGTTTCAATTGCGCACTATCTTTCCATTTATCAAATTGCGCTGCCTGATCATCACCAATCAAAAAAGAAAAAGTGTCATGAGGAAAACGTTTTTTTAGTTCCTTTATCGTACGTATCGTATAGGAAACACCATCTAGCTCTCCTTCTAATGTACAAAGCTTCATTTTACGATATGGAGCTATCGCCAACTTCACCATGGCACATCGATGATGGAAAGCTACTTGTTGTCCCTTTTTTAATGGCGCATCTTTACAAGGTAAAAACCAAACCTCATCAATTGGAAGTTTTGCTAAAGCGGTTTTCGCAATTCGCAAATGGCCCTCGTGTATCGGATCAAAACTTCCTCCCAGCAAAGCGATACGCATATTATAACCCCAGCTTATTCTCTTTGCTGCGTCGATAGAAAATAACAGTACGTCCTATCGTTTGTACAACTTCACTACGCGTTCCCCCAGCAATATCTAAAGCTGCCTCTTGTACGGAAAGAGGACATGTTTTTAATAATGAAACTTTTACCAATTCATGTGCTTCTAAAGAATCGGAAATTGTTTTAATCATATTGAGCGTCACTCCATCTTTTCCTATCTGAAATAACGCCTTTCTCGTTTGCGCAATTGAGCGCAGTGTTTTTTTATCTTTACTTGTTAACATTATATCATCGCCTTTCTAAATGTTACATTTGCATATTTACTAACATATACACGAATCGTTTTCACATCTCCACTTACACAAAACCAGCCTAAGCCATGAATCACTACATCAACTTTTTCACCTTTTGGATGCATTTCAAACATCTGCATCTCCTTTATGCTCTCATCAATGGCAGGCGCCAATAATTCACCGAGATGTTGTTGCCATAACTGATCAGCCTTTTCCTGTTTGCTGCGATGTAAAGGAAGATCAGGCGCAAAGTATGCTACACAGCTCACCTTGTGACCACCTAGCAAATCCAAGCGTACAAAACCTGCTAAGGATATAGTCTGGTCTTGATACAATTGATATCCTCTCGGTTTTAATGGTTTTAGTGGAATCATTGTCTTCAATAGCTTATCATCTACATGTGTCAATAAAGAATCCATTCTTGTTAATCCCGGAGTATCATATAAGGTATAGCCATCCATGTTGATTTCATTAAAATCCAAGGTTGTACCCGGATGACGAGAAGTCGTCAGATCCCCTTTCTCACATAAGGCATTTAACATTGTACTTTTTCCTGCATTTGCCATTCCCATCACCACAACATCACGTTCATTGCGATAATGTTCAATGGCATATGCAATCTCATCAATGGAATTATTTTCATCACGTCTTGGATGTTTCATCAAATCTCCGCAAATGACAATTCCCTTAACCTGAATAGAAAGTTCTTTTAAACGCTGTAACAAAAAATCGCCTAATTTTTGATCCGACATGGTTGCCGGCAGCAGATCTCTTTTAGTTGCCACCATTAAGATGTCTTTATGCAGCAGATGTCGATTTAACCCACTGACCATATTTGCCTCAAAATCAAACAGATCAACGACCCAAACAACAAGTGCATCCATCATCGCTATACGTGCCAGCACCTCATCCGAATCAATTCCTTGTTTCATAGAGATGACAACATCATCGTAATGACGAATACGAAAACACCTTTGACAATAGTCTGCCTCTGGTTTTGGTGTATAACCAAGTTTTGTTTTATCTTCACTTTGCATAACAATGCCACAGCCTTTACAAATCTTACTCATCATATTCTCCTTTCACCAGTTTTCCTGTTACTTTCAATAAGGAAAACACAATATTTTCAAACACGCGATTCACCTTAGTGAAAGAAAGATCACGTTCAACGACTTGTGCCGTCAAAATCGTATAAAACCGCATAACATTGGCACCTAAGATATCCGTCATCAGCTGATCACCTAAAACTGCCACCACATCTCGCTTCACATGAAAATCTTTTAACATTTTTCGGTAGGTTTTAGGCAACGGCTTCATAGCAAATGGATAAAAAGGAATATTTAATCCTTTCGCAAAGGTGGCAACACGTTCTTCTACATTATTGGATATAAAAACAATTTGAATACCTGCATCCTGAATGGATTTCAAAAAAGCGATTGCTTCATCATCCGGTACAGCTACATCATGAGGGACAAGCGTATTATCAATATCGCAAATCAACAGCTGAATGCCTTGTTCTTTTAAAAACGCAGGTCGCAGTGCCGTATAACGATGGATATAATAATTCGGGGTAAACAGTTTCAGCATTCCATGCACTCCTTTGAATTCACAGTATATATCTTACCATATTTCCTTGTTGTCTGGGTAGAAAAAACATGTAAAAATCAATGCAAATGGCTTTTTTACCATATCATGAATGGCTATCTGCCGATTTCCAAATACAGTTATTCATGATGTGAAGAAAAAGGAGTTGCACTTTCATCACAATCTTTTATCCGTTTATTTTCTTTACTTTTTCAAAAAAGAGTGTTACACTCTATACATACCAAACGTATGTATGTTAGTGAGGTGTGGTTATGGCTAGAAATAAACATCCAGAACAAACCGTTCAAAAAATTCTGGATGTCAGTCTTAAATTATTTGACGAAAAAGGCTATGAGAAAACAACCATTCAAGATATTGTAGATGCTTTAGGAATGTCAAAAGGTGCTATTTATCACCATTTCAAATCAAAGGATGATATCATTGAGGCATTGGGAAATCAATCCTATTCCTCCATTGACGGATTAAGAGCTTATGTATCTTCATTCAACGATATGAATGGACTGGAAAAACTACGTATGATTTTTAAGGCTCAGCTAAAGGATCCACGTAAACGTTCACTTGATCCCGTCATGATGGATGCCTATTCTAATCCAAAGTTTATGGTCATGAGTTTACGGGAAACACTATGTGAAGCTGCCGCTTTTGGTGCTACCTTAATTGAAGAAGGTATCAAAGATGGTAGTATCCAAGCACAAGATCCCCTATGTGCCAGTCAGGTGTATCTATTGTTAATCAATTTCTGGTTAGTAACTCCTTTAGAACCTTATGATGAACAGCATATCAAGAATAAAGTTACGTATTTACGCAAATTGATGGAAGAAATGGGAATTCCTATTATCAATGATGAACTGGAACAAAATTTCTTAGAATATTTGAAAGCTGTACTCGCCTAATATTGCTGCCTAATATGGCAGCTATCTTTTAGCCAACATACATACCGTCGTTCGGTATTATAAAAAGGAGAACTCTTATATGAAGAAACATTATGTATGGAACAAAAATTTCACTTTGCTTGTCATCGGCCAGATCATCTCATTATTCGGCAATGCCATGCTTCGCTTTTCCTTGTCCCTTTATGTATTAGATACCACCGGTTCAGCTAGTGCATTTGCCACGATCTTAGCTATTTCCATGATTCCTACCATTCTCTTATCCCCCGTTGGCGGTGTTTTAGCAGATCGTATGAGTCGTCGTCATATCATGATCTTACTAGATTGCTTTACCGGTTTTTTACTGCTTGGTTTCACGTATTTAATCACACAAGCATCTTCCTTAGCCCTTGTTGCCATCACAATGATCGTATTATCAATTATTCAATCCTTCTATCAACCTGCTGTACAAGCTAGTATTCCCTTATTGGTCGATGAAGAAAAATTGATGCAAGCGAATGGGATTACCGTACAAGTAAATGCGTTAGCCACTTTGTTAGGTCCCATCTTAGGTGGTGTTTTATTCAGCCTGCTTCCCTTTGCTACTTTATTGATTATTTCTGCTGCTTGCTTCTTATTTTCTTCCCTATTGGAATGCATCATGCAGATTCCGTTTGTGCCTCAAAAACGAAAAGATACATTTCTAAAATCCACCTGGCATGATCTGAAAGCAGGTATGCAATTCGTCTATTGTGATCGTCCAACATTATTTAAGTTATTGATGATCCTTGCCCTGTTAAATTTCATTTTATCATCTTTAATGAGTGTCGGTTTGCCGGTCATTTCAAATATCACACTAGCTTTAGATCCCGTTTACTTTGGCTGGTTACAGGCAGGTATCGGTATTGGCAGCATCATTGGCGCTATGTTACTACCTATCTTTCAAAAACGTTTTCAGCTAGCTCATTCGTATATCTTTCTCATGCTTGCCAGCTTATTTCTTTTCCCTATCGGTCTAGCCATAATGTTTTTAAATAGTGTTTATGTAAGTTATGCTATCGTATTCGCTGCCAGTATTTTATGTATGGCTTTTGCTGCTATTTTCAACATCTATGCACAAACCTATTTACAACAAAACACACCAAACGAGATGCTAGGAAAAGTCAGTTCCTTTGTTACGATGATCGTTATGTGTACCTATCCGTTAGGACAAGCTGTCTATGGTGTCTTATTTGATGTATTGGATGCGCTGCCTTATCTGATTTTTATGGTCGCTGCCTTCATATCCATTGGCATCAGTTTACGCTGTCGCTCAATATTAAAAGTAATAGAATAACTTTTCTTGTATGCCATGCTTCCTATGTTTTATAATAAATATTACTAAGAGGTGATACTATGAGCGATTTTGAAGAAATTAAAAAAGAGCTTTTACAATGTCGGCTTTGTGAAAACATCTTTCCACACGAGCCAAGACCGATTTTTCAAGGAAATCCCCACGCAAAAATTTTTCAGATTTCTCAGGCGCCTTCCATTCATGTACATGAAAGTGGCCTTCCTTTTAACGATGCCAGTGGAAAACGGTTGCGCCAAGAATGGTATCAAATAAGTGATGCATGCTTTTATGATCCAAACAATTTCTACATTGCCTCTATGGGACATTGTTATCCCGGCAAAAAAGAGCGTGGAGGTGATTGTTTACCACCTAAACATTGTGCAGAGCACTGGTTACAAAAAGAAATGGCAATGGTGGATAACGAGCTTTATATCATCATCGGTGCACTTGCTGCCTCTTATATATTCCCCAAAATACCTTTTCATGATCTTGTCTTTAATACCCAAACCTTACACGATCGAAAAGCTTTCATCTTGCCACACCCTTCCCCTTTAAATAATCGCTGGCTCAAACAACATCCAAAATTTATTAGTGAACGCCTTCCACTTTTACGCAAAGTCTTACATGAAATTTTAGATATTCCATCGCTTTAAAAAAATGACGTAGCAGTTACGTCATTTTCATTTTGGTCTAGTTTCCTCTAATAATCCTTGACAGCCTTCCAATACATCCGTAAATGTTTCATCGAAATTACCTGTATACCAAGGATCCGCGATATTCCCTTTTCGCTTTGTATGATCCAATAATTTAGAAAGTTTATGATGATACTGTGCTGGCAGCATGCGTGTTAGATTACGTATATTGGCATCATCCATACCAATGATGTAATCGTATTTTTCTGCATCTTGTAAGCAAATCTGTCGTGCATAATGTTCAACAATTGGAATATTTTGTTCCCTAAGTTTTCTTCTTGTTCCATGATGAATCGGATTGCCAATTTCTTCTGTGCTTGTTGCAGCAGAAGCAATACAATATGCTTTCTGCAGATGGTTCTTTTCAACCAGCCAGCACATGATGGATTCTGCCATTGTCGAGCGACAGATGTTGCCGTGGCAGACGAATAGTATTTTTAACATAGTTTAACACTCCTTATATCTTTATATTTCCTTAATGTTAGGACATTATTTCGGTTTTTTCACTTTCTTATTTTATATTTTCTCAAAATTCTTCATATTATCTTGCAATCCCCAATATGGCGAAAAAATTATAACATATTCTGTAACTCTCTACCATAACACTATACTATAGTAACTATTACTTTTTATATAGAGATGCTATATCATATATTCTCTGCTTCATTTTTTCACGAACATGTAATGGTTCCAAACATACGCACTTGTCTCCGAAGCTCAAAACAATATCATAATAATAATCATTCTCTATAAAAGGGAAACTGACGATGTAATGCTCCTTATCATCGGGAATGAAATTTTCGTATGAACAATAATCAAGTACCCTATCTACGATAGACTTATGAATACGAATTTTAATATTTGTTTGTAGGGTTGCTAAAACATCTGCAAATTCTAATTTTGGTTTTAGTGAACATCTTCCGCTTTTACGCAATGTCTTATACGAAGTTTTAAGTATCCTATTCCATTAAAAAATGACGTAAATGCTATGTCATTTTCATTTTATCTTGTATTCTCTAATCATCTTGCTATCTTTCCAATATTAAGCATATAAGTAAACAATACAATCCATTTATTTCACACACCGTTCTATCTTTTTAATTAATGCCGGGGATAGTTTCTTTTTGTTAGCCGCATTTGCACATACAATTTTTCCTATAGGTTTCATACCTGCTGTTTTGAAAAATTCATCCATATTGCGGATTGCCCCTCTGCTTTGACCAAAAACCCATGAAAACGGTGCAGGAGTATTACAGGAAGTTAATAGCAAATATTTCTTGCCTTTCAAACGTGGCTTGGGGAAAGTTGTTGTTTCTTCCATTGCTGTTCCTAATAATCTATCAAACAAATTTTTGACCGGTGCTGGCACATTTGCCCAATAAACAGGTGCTGCCAGAAATACAATCAAGGATTTCTGTAATAAGGCAACAATTTCTTGTATATCATCTTTTTGAACACAAACTTTGGTATCCATACAAGCCCGACAACCTTTGCAGAAAGAAATATTTTTTTCATATAAATTTACTTTCCTTACTGTATATCCCCTTTCTTCTGCTTTATGAACTGCACAATCAAACATAGCTGCTGTCATCCCATTTGTATGGGGACTAGCAAAAATGGCAAGTACATTCTTTTCATTCATAGTCATTTCTCCTTTGCAATAGATTGATACAACATTTGAAAACCATAATCCAAAAATTGCTTTTTCGATAAATTCATCGTACTTTGAATATAGTTCTCCTTATTCGTAGCTAGTTGAATAAGTCCTGATAGCATCCCCCAAAAAGTAAATATAGTTGGGATAATTTTCAGATCTTCACGCAAATCATCGTTTTCCATACCAGATATCAGAAAATCTTTTAACTTATCGTTTATTTTTTCTCCTATTTGATATGTTTCCTTCTCCTCGGGCAAACAATCATTATTTTCAAAGTCAATATTGATTTTATCTAATACCATCTTAAAATAAAAAGGAAATTCTTCTTGATACTGCACCAATCCACGACAAATAAAATCATATTTTGTTTTCGTTGTTTCCTGTTGTACTAACGCAGAAGATATAGAATCGTAAAGCTTTCGCATACTATCTAAAACCAAAATACCGATAATTTCCTCCTTATTCTTAAAATAAACATAAAGGGTCGCTTTGCTGTATCCGGCTGCTTTTGCTATATCATCCATAGAAGTCGCCGTAATACCCTTTTGCATAAATAAGGTAGATGCTGCTGCAGCAATCTTTTCCCGATGAGTACTTTTCGGCTCTTTTTTCCTTCGTCCCATTGTCTCCTCCTCTTATAATTAAACTCACAGTTTAATTATAAACAATTTCCAGTGCTCATGTCAATTTAAATGGTTTCTTTCGTGTACAATTGACTTTTTTGGTTTATTTTTATTAATTGACGATCATCTCCCTTTCACATGAAAAAAAGGCAGCTTCCATTCCTATTAGAAGCCACCGTTTCATAAAACATACAATCATACGATATTAAGGCACTTTCCTTCCATTTTCAAATTATCAAGGTTGAAATGAGGCCAGTTCATATAGGCATATATCTATGCGTTACTACATTCACTTACCTTTTTTAAGAACATATCCACATATTTTTTATCTATCCAATCATGGGCTTTTCCTTGCGTATTTACCAACGCACGCATAGATGCATCCATTTCCGAAACATCTTTCCCCTGTAAAGCTTTGCGTAATGAGCGACATAATGCTCTGTCTTTGAAATTCATCTTCTCTTCATCATATGTCCCTTGCCCATAGGAAAACGAAATCGTAAGATTACAATTTTTCATGTTATTCATTTTAATTTCTTCAAGATAATCATCGCAATACGCACTTGCCCCTACCGCAAATACATAAATTTTTTTCATCTTAATATGACGTTCCATTTTCTTTACATACTTCATCCCAGCAATTTTCCCGGCATAAATACCTCCTACAAGGATAATACGATCGGCTGTTTCTAACATTTGCTTCTTACATTGCTTTAATTCCATCGCAGGATCCCCTAACGCATGTGATATCATTTCTGCATAGCGTTGGGATGCGCCATATTTTGATGTATAGATAATTAAATTCTTCATGTTATTCTCCTTTTTCCATCGCCTGTTCGGCAGCCTTTAAAATACATACACTGCTAATGGTTGCTTGTGATACAGTATCTACCTCTAAGGATTGTTTCTGCAATACATCGCTTACGATATTTTCAGCAGCCTTTCCTAAACCATGTTCATGGGTAATGATTTTCACATCGGCTATGCCATTGTTTTCAATATACACTTTGACCTTTGCGGATATAGGAAATATGCTATAACTTCCTTCATACACACCATCCTTTATTGCTGCAAGTTTCGGTGTATGAAGCTTTATCCGGTTTGTTTTTTGTGTAATATCCTGTAATAATACAACGATGGAAATGCCGATTCCCACCAAACCCACAAGTACACAGATAGCAATGCGTTTCATTTTTTTATGCTTTTTCACTTTTTGTCCTCTTTTCCAAACACTCTACTCCCTCATATAAACGCATAAACAATTGAAACAATTGTTGTAATTCTTCATTGCTGTAGTGTTCAAATACATACGTAAGCTCTTTTTGATAATTCACAAATATCGTATCAAAGAAATCATGCATCTTTGGTGTAGGAACAATTGTAGCTGCCCGCACATCTGCTTTGTTTTTTTTGATGGTTACATAACCGTTTCGTTCTAAAACAGCTGCTAACTTTTTAACATTTTGTCTCGAACACCCCATCATACTACCTAATTGAGTAAAGGTCATCTGTGTATCTACTTGGCGAATTAATGACAGCAACATAAACTGCTTTAATGTGATATCTGGGATCCGTTCATCAAAAATAGTCTGCAAACGATTCCCTAATATGAATAAAGTACTAAAAATAGCTTTTTCCTGTTGCTCACGCGTCTTTGAAAAACGTTGTATCAGTTCTTGTAGTTCCATGTTTATCTCCTTTATTAGTAACAAGTTACTCATATTATAGCAACTTGTTACGTATTTAGCAAGATAAATAATTAAAAAATAAGAAATGTTTGTGACATCAAAAAGAGGAGATAAGTACAATCTCCTCTACATTCATATTATCTATTTAAAATATTCAACCGCCAGCTTTGCACCTAGCTTTGCATTATTGTATACTAATGCAATATTTGCTTTAAGACTTTCACCATGACTGTTTTTAACGATTTCAGCTAACAGAAAAGGTGTAACGGCTTTTCCTTTAATTCCTTTTTCATCAGCTTCTTTTAATGCTTGTAAAATCAAAGAATCAATATATGCCTTATCCATAGAATCTTCCTTAGGAATAGGATTGGTGATTAAAATGCCACCTTGTAAACCTAATTTCTCTTTTGTATGTATTAAGGCACTGATATCTTCAACACAATCCATTCTCGTGTTTAATTTATACTCACTTTCAGCAGTAAAAAATTGTGGTAAATAATCTGTTTTATATCCTACGACGCAAACCCCCTTCGTTTCAAGATATTCTAATGTTCTCGGCAAGTCTAAGATTGACTTCGCCCCTGCGCAAATAACGTTAACATCCGTTTGTGCAAGCTCTTCTAAATCAGCTGAAACATCTAGTGTCTGTTCATATCCACGATGAATTCCACCTATTCCGCCTGTCACAAAAAATTTAATACCAGCAAGTTTCGCACATATCATCGTAGTTGCAACCGTAGTAGCGCCTATTTTCTTTTCAGATAAAACCTGAGCCAAATCTCTACGTGAAACTTTCACAACATCCTTTGCGGTTGCCAATGTTTGTAAATCTTCATCATTTAAACCAATTTTAATTTTTCCATCCATAATTGCTATGGTTGCTGGTACTGCCCCTTGCTCACGGATAATAGCTTCACAATTTTTCGCCATTTCCACATTTTGGGGATACGGCATTCCATGTGAAATAATTGTTGATTCTAAAGCCACGACTGCTTTATTACCTTCAATTGCTTTCAGCACCTCATCTTTTATATCTAAAAATGCATTCATATTTATTCACCCTCCTTAATGTTATCCCATAATTTTGACCAGTATTGCAACATCTGGGATGGATGCAGAACACCGAATTCCGTAACGATTCCTGTTATATCGCTTGCTGGTGTCAGATCGAAAAATTGGTTTATGACTTCTACTTGATCAAAATCCTTAAAATCATCTTCATCTACAAGCTCGCATTTATCTCTTCTTTCTAAAACCACTTTTTCACCATTTAAGGTTCTTATATCAAGTTTATATAATTCACTTGCAAAATAAACTGGTATCTTGCAACTTTGTGCAAGACGCGCAATTTGCGCACTCCCCATCTTGTTCGCAACATCGCCATTGGTACAAAGTGTGTCTGCTCCCATAATGATCATATCTGCCTCATTCATAAACTCGTATACCGATGCATCTGAAATAAACATCGTTTCAATACCTAATCGAGTTAATACATTCACAGCATTTCGTGATTCACGTAAAGGCCTTGATTCCGTACAAATAACCTTAAAGCGTTTCTTGTCATTTGCTGCTGATTGAAAGATTCCCATCAATGTACTACTATAGCTGTGCATCAAAACAACATCATGATCATGAATAAGATGAGATCCAATTTCCCCGACTTTTTCTACAGCTACAAACGATTGTTCAATAATATTATCACATAAGTGAATCACCTTTTCTTTTAGTATGTTTACTTTCATCGTTTCATCTAATTCTTGCATAATGGCTTCACAGCTATTATAAATTGTTGCCATTGTTGGCTTTAATTCATACATCTGTTTTTTTAAATAGGTGAACCGTGTTTTGATTTCGCTAAAAGTTTTTAAATCCTCTTGTTGCAAAGCAAGCTTAAATGCCCAAGCAGCTGCTCTACCAAAAGGACTTCCTCCCTTGACATTCATATTGCGTATTTCTTCTATTACATGATCAGCTGATTGAAATGCAATATCTTTTACTCGATTTTTCATTACTATGCATTCTCCTTTTCATCAATTCCCATCAAATAAGTTAAAACAAAAGTTATGAGGCCACCAACAACACAACCTAACATCAAACCGCCAAAACCTGCTCCCAAATAGACTGGGAATGTATAAATACTTAGTGCTACCGCTGCCACTGTTCCAGCTCCTGCTGCTCCAGTAATTGCGCCACCAATAGCACCACCTATACATACTGCGATAAATGGTTTTTTATATTTAAGGTTTATACCATACATTACAGGCTCAATGACGTTACCTGAAAAAAATGATGTTAAACTTAAGGTTAGTGCATTTTTCTTAATTTTCTTATCTTTTGCTTTTAAAGCAACAGCTAACCCGGCTGTAATTTGACAAATCAAAGATGGCGCATGCGTCATAATAATCATATCTCTTCCATACATTGCGATATTAGGCGCAGATACAAGCCCTAGAATAGCGATGTGCATACCAAAGATAATCAATATTTGCCAGATTCCGCCTATGATAGCACCTGCTAATACAGGGCTCAACTCATATGTCGATCTAAACAAATTCGCAAACAATTCTCCACCCCATACCCCTATAGGGCCAATCACAACAATAAGTAAAGGAATTACGATTAATGCACTCAGAAACGGAACAAAGATACTGCGTAAGGCATTTGGAAGTATTTTACGTAAAATAAATTCACATTTAGATATCAAATAGGCCGAACAGATTGCTGGTAAAATGGAACTACCATAATAAACATTGGTTACTGGTATCCCTAAAAAATTGACGCTTGTCGCATTGGCAAATATTGCCGAAAAATTAGGATATACCAATAATCCAACTACCATTAATGTAATGGATATATTCGCCTTAAAATATTTAGCTGCTGACCAGCCAATAAAAATAGGGAAAAAGCCATATAAGACATCACCTGCAACACTCAATATTTGGATCGTCGTATTTGTTTCTGATACCCCAGCGAGTACTGCAAGTTTCGCCAAAGCCGTAATGAAACGGATATTTAAATTATCGTGGGGATAAAACCTGCCTCTAAATTATCATGGGGTTTA